>JBOHQZ010000212.1:0-8828 GCA_050732275.1 bacterium | reverse complement strand
GCAAATAAATCCGCCAATGCGCTTTGGCGCTGGCGATAAGAATTGACCCGTTGTTGATTCAACTCGATACGGCGCTCCAGCGCGCTCGACTCACGGCTGGATGCGGTTTCTCGCTGCTTTTGTAATTGCTTCTGCCAATCCTGCACTTCGTCTTGCAGCTTTTCGGCGTTGACCTCCCGCAGCGCGCGCGTAACCTCGGCGGCGGTGCGCAGCACTTCGACGCCTTGGAAATACGCGTCCTCGGCGAGAATTTGCAAGCGCATCGATTTCATCATGGACGCGCCTTTGGCTTCGAGTGCCTGCAAAAAGTTTTTGAACTTTTGGTAGGCCTGGTGCAATTCCAACGCGGCTTGCTCACCGTCCTTATCATTCAACCGGCGAAATTCATCGCGAATGCTAACGATCTCGTTTTCACGATTGGCGCGGCGCTGCGCCAATTGCTCGCGCACGTAATTTTGCGCCAGCTTTTCGCCGCGAATAAAGTAGTTGAAGATGAAAGTGCCAAGGCTGAGAAAACCGGCGCCCGCGGCGAGCAGGAGGGAAGCCTGATTGGCGCCAAAAGCCAACATATACAATCCGGATAAAACCGCAATGGCCGCTGAAAACGTCGTGAGCGGATGCTGCAGAGTTTCGGTCAAAATGTGCTTCTCAATAGCGCCAGGCGTCACATCTAATGTTTGAGATTTTATCGGACTTTCAGAATTCACGGCGGCTGAATTTTCCAAATTCGGATTTATTGCGTTTTGCGCCTTACGTTTCACGAATTTTCAAATCGCATTTTCCTCAACCAACACAAACTCGACCCTCGGCAGCCGATATTGATAAGCGCGCTCGGATTCATTATTCAAGCGGGGAAGAGGCTCGGATGATCCTATACCAATCGCGCGCAGACGGTCGGGATCGATGCCATGCACGACTTCGAGATATTTTTTCACCGCTTCAGCCCGCTCTTGCGAGAGCTTGAGATCGGCTTCGGCGTCGTAACCGCGCGAGGTGTGGCCCTTGATCAAAACGCGATATTGCGGATAATTGTTGATCAGCGCCTGCGCCGCGGCATCGACTTCCAGCTTGCCGGCGAGAGCCAAAATGCCCGCGCTTTGTTGAAACGTGATGGGGCGAATCGCCATCGTGCCGATTTCGCGCAACGCTTTCCATTGCCCCTCAGAAAGTGAGGCGAAATCTTTCGGCGCGGTAGACGGCGCACCCAAATTGGCGAGGCCGCCGCTCTGATAAAGCTCCGCCACAAAATCGCGATTGGTGATGAGAAACGGGTTGTTCTCCAACGGATCAACTTTCAGTTCGCCGTTGCGAATCATGATGTCCGTGATCGAGCGGATGGAGTTGATAATCTGCTCGTCACCGACAACGCCGCTGCTGCTGAGATTGAACCATTGCAGCGCGTTCTCCGCCAGATCCGCATAATCGATTTTGTTGAGCACGCTCTCAATGTTGCGCTCGCTCAAGCCGGCAGATTTCGCAAACTCTTTGGTCATGCGCGGCCGGTCGTTGGTATAAATTTGAATAGCGCGGAAATAGTCGCGATGAAACATCTTCACCAGCTCCGGCCGCTTGCGAAGCGCCTCGCGGCTGAACACGATGACGTCGATGATCAAGCCGCGTACTTGCTCGGAGCTGAAAATGACCTTGACGCCATTGATCTCGAGCGCGCGCGACACATCCGGCTCCCAGAGAATCGCCACGTCCACGAGCTTTTTCTGGAGTTTTTCCAGCGCGTCTTTCGATCCCTGCGCTTCGACGCGCCATGGGCCCGGATAGCGGAGCTGATCGAGACCGAAGTGTACCACCGGAATGCTCAAAAGAAACGAGCTGGGCGAATCCGGCGTGAACGCGATGCGAAGATTGGCGTTGTTCAACGCATTGATTTTAACCTCGTGGCCGTTCGTGGCCGTCACACGATCCGTATAGCCGACAATCGCATCCGCGCCTTTGGACTCGCTGATGACGGCGGTGATGACGCCAGGAAATTTGTGCGTTGCGCCGTGAGTCAAATACGAGTTGATCGGCAGCACGATGAAATCATACTTGCCCTCGGCGAATTTCTGCAAGCGTTCGGCATACGCGCCGCCGTCGTCCGTCCATTCGAGCAGAAAGCCCTGCTGGGCTAAAGCCCGCTTCATCTCGCTGGAACGAATGAATTCGTAGCCAATGTAATTGTCACCGGCGCCGGCAATTTTGCCTTGAATCTTTGCTGCATCAGAGGTTGCCACCTGACCCTTGGCAAAAAAACGGGGCGCGAGAAATTTCCACACTCCGATGGCCAAAGCTCCTAAAATGAGCAGCAAAAAGACGCCGACGGTTGAGCGTTTGATGGGCATGCTGGTTGCTTGTTACTGGTGCTTGTTGTTTTCTAGAAACCTGGTTTGCTTAGTTAAAATTACTTTACACACAAAAATGGACGATTCGAGTGAGATCAATGCAATCCATCATCTCAACTTCGCAGCCGGCGTTCATAATCAAGAATGCCTTGGCGAATTTGGTTGCATCGTGTTGGCGATTGGTGTGTGGCGTCCAAATAATCAATGCCAATAGCAGCCGACTTAGTCAGCAACGCACAGGTGTTGATGTCGAGAAAGGATTTGTCCTCGAGATCATAATCCGCCGCCAAACGGTGTTTGTGCAATTGCGCCAGCAGGCGAGAAACCTCCTGCATCTGTTGATCACCACAATTGTTCAAACGGTGTCGAACTTCGCCATGAGCCTGCGGGCCTTGGGAGCAAGGTACTTGCAAAGCATTGATAAAAGCTCGGCTTTCGTGAAAAAGCGCATAATAACCGCGGCTTATAGCGGATCGGAGCGTCGCTTCCTCTTTGCGCTTCAAGAGATATTCGGATGCTCTCAAAAATTCTCGTCCTGTCATCTGGGCAACTCATTTAATGCGCACTCATACGCCTCCAACTCCACCGATGCCAAGCAGAATCTTATCGCTTTTGTCGGGCGGAATTTGTTGAGCTATTTTACGATTGAAAAACAAATATTGCTCCAGCACTTTGTCAACTTTCCCAGGAACTTGAATATTGATCGCGATCCAGCTTTCGCCTTCAATTTCCCAATCAAATTCATAAGCCAGTTTGATCGTTTTTATTGAGGGGAAGCATTCATGCACCACGCGAAGCACTGTTTCAAGATACGGGAAAAGCGCATTTTTTCGGGCAAATTGCCAAACCGCGTCGGGCGCTTCGACACCGGCAATATATCGGGGTGAGGCGATGTTCGGCTTCGCGGATTTGGCCGCCAACTTTCGTTTTGGCTCTGCCAAATGGCTTGAATAGGTCTTCACGATTTTGGGGGTATCTGTTTTGGTTGTTTTGGCAATAGTACCATATTCAGCCTGCGCCTCAGAAACCTTATGTGGCGTCTTTAGGGCTTTGCCCTGCGTCATGGGATATCGTGACGGCGCCTTATTTTGCGTTTTTCTGTTTTTGCGAGTCATTTACAAGCATTCTCTAAAATCCAATTGTGCATAGCTCGATTCAGCAAAACAGCCTTCTTTAAATTTTATGGCTACTTCTCCGTCCTTAGCGTTTCCAACCCCTCAAACGTCTTCGCATCATAAAACTCCGTCTCCGCCACCGTGGCTTCGAGCGCTTTGGTCAAGTCTTGGAAATTATCGGCGGCGCGATACGAAACGACATATTGCCGCAGCGGATGATCTTCTTTGATGCACAAGACAATGACATGCTAATCGTTTTGTTTTAACTGTGCGTAATTCATTCAAGTAACCTCTGACTTTCACGTGAATTCGGGTATCGTCGCTTTTCTATCGCGTAATAAGCTCTCAGCAGATCTTCTTCAATTCCCAAAGCCTTGCGAATTTCACGCAATGACCAATCCGAATATGGAGAATAGTCGATTTGGGACAAGGGCTGACAATTCGAAATGAAGCCGAGTCGCACGGCGTTTTTAAACACACGGACATCTTCATCCGTGAAGCGATATTCTTTAGGATAAAGGTATTTGGCGAAAAAAGCATACAGGCGCTCTTCAGTGGCGGTCACACGGTCAGTGCTGCCCATTGTAAACCCGATCACAAAGGCTTCGTCTTTGGGCAACAGGCCTCGCCCGAGAAGGATATGAATATAGTCATGCATTTGCAGATTAACGGCGCCATGAAAGATGTCAAAGCCAGGAAAATCGGATTTGGGATTCTCAACGATTTGGATAATATAAGGAACATCATTCTGCTTTAGACCGAATGATTGAAGCTCCTGATACGTCTGTCCCAGCGATTTGTCGCGACAAGAAAGCGGTATGAACCAATTTCTAATTTTCTCTTCTACTTCCATATTTGATGTTTCCATCGAAAAACATGTCTCTCTCATTGTTTCGCTCCCAACGCCTCAAACGTCTTCGCATCATAAAACTCTGTCTCTGCCACCGTCGCTTCGAGCGCTTTGGCCAAGTCTTGGAAATCATTGGCGGCGCGATAGGAGACGGCATATTGGCGCAGCGGATGATCTTCTGGAATGCACAGTTTACTACTTCGCATTTCCCTTTTCCCTGAGAAGTTCCACAAATACTTCTAAAACCAACCCGATTCCGAAACCAAAGAGTGTTGAAAAGATGATTAAGCGCATTTCTTTTATGCGTCTTCTCTCATCGCTTCCAAAGACGGCGATAAGGTCGCTTTGCCCGCGCTGTACGTTGAATTGATAAGCGACGTAATATGGATTTTCATCCCAATTGCTCGTGAGTTGGGGAAATTCTTGAGTAAAGTTAATAGATGCGGGGTTGGGTATTGATGAAGTAAGCTCGTAAGGTGGCAATAATTCAATGGAAAAAGTTACTTCATCAGGAATATTAAACTCTTTTAGCTTCTGTTCGACGACGTCTTCAATGATTCCAAAGAAAGGTTCTCGTCTGAAATCAAAATGAAGGCAAAATTCATCAAACGCCAGTTTATAAATGCCGCTGACGATTTTAAATTCAATAGACGGAAAGTTATCGTCGCCAATATTTGCTATTATTGCATGTCCGTCCATGTCCGACCAAGCATATTCTCGCGGCTCAAGAAAATGAAATTTATAATTTTCCAACTGCTGGTTGGCAATCTGAGATTTTATCTCGCGCATTTCAGCAAAGGTGACGATTAAAAGCTTCGTGCGCTTGTACCCGCAACCCGTGGATGGCGCGCCAATTTTGACGAGTAGTTGCTGATTATTCTCACTTGGTCGAATGGTTATTCCCGGCAGACATTTGCAGTCAAATGCCGCGTACAGTTGCACAGGTTTTTTAACTTTTGTGTCTGCGGCTAGCGTGCTGATCAAACCTGCAATTGAGATCAAAGTAATTGCAATGCCGAAGGCTATAGATACGCCCCACCGGTTCACTATTCGGTTTTTGACTGAACCCAACAGCTCGGAGATGAAGCGGTTGACTTGATAAAATACTCGATTCAACTTCATTGCGATACCACTTTAAACGTTTTTGGATCGTAATGCTCGGTTTCAGCGATTGTGGTTTCCAAGGCCTCAGCCAAGTCTCGGAAATTATCAGCAGAACGATACGATACAGCATATTGGCGGAGCGGATGATTTTCTTTAATACATAAACCAATGGCGTAAATAGGAATAGCGTTTTCAGTCGCAAATTCTGCCGCTGCGGGGATGTCATCTGCTAGGCCATCGGTGACAACAACGAGGCGAAATTCGCCGTAGCCGAGTTGTTTATTGCGTTGCTGCACCAAAATTTCGACGCCGGAACGCAAGGCACGCGCCAACGGCGTACCACCGCCGGCCTCGATGGCATTCACCGCTTGCAGAAAAGCGGTGACGTTGTTCGGCCCTAACGGCACGACTAGGCATGCTGAGCTGCTGACGTGGTGTTCGTCAAAAACATATAATCCGAGATTGACGTCTCTCGGCACTTTTTTGAGAAATTCCGCCACGGCCCATTTCGCTCCATCAAGTTTGCGCGAAAAGTTTTGATCGCCGCCGCAGTCGCTGCTCAGTTTGTCGCGCATGCTGCCGCTGCCGTCAAAGATAAAATAAAAATTATGAACAAGTGAGATTTCGCCCTGCGGTTCGATGGTCGAGATGGTTTCGGTTTGTATCGGCGCCATCACAGACGTTGAATCGCTGGTTATGCTGACTTGCTGATCTTGTTGCTGTTTTTGACATCCGACAACCAACGAAAGGCTAAAAAACACCAAGCAAATGCTGCTGATGGATTTCATGATTGCACCTCAGTTATTGCAACGGCTTAAACTCAGTCAGCTCAGCTTCCACCTGTTTCAGCCGAAACACCACACGGCGATTGGCAGCCCACTCTTCCTGAGTTTTAGGCGGATCAAATTTAGGCTTAGAGAAACCCAAGCCGGCTGGTACGAAGCGGGATTCATCGAGCACAATACCACGTTTCTTGGCATACGCCAGAAAGCTTTTTACGACCGCCTGCGCCCGTTCGTAAGAAAGATTTTTATTGACCTGCATGGTTTGATTGATTTCGGCTTGCGACTTGCCCTGGCTGCGCATTTCTCTAATTTTTTGAGGATCGGCGTGTCCTTCCACAACAAAGAGCGCGCCACCATAGGTCTGAGTTAGCTCAAGCGCTTTTTGAAAATCAGCAGCATATTTCGCTTCGGGAAACTCGTACTGATTAGGATCAAAATAGATCTCAGTTATAAACAGAGTTCCCTCTTCTGCCCATTCTGTTGCTTCGGCGGCGAGTTTCTTTTCAACTTTCTTCGGATCGAAGGCGGGTTTGGCAAGCGTGACACCAGCGGTATTTTTCAGGCCAACAGCGAGTTTGGCATAATCCCAGTTGGCGTGATTGAGCGGCGCTTTGGCAGAAAGCAGCCCGAGGCTCAAAAGCGAGCTTTGAATTTCACTCGTCAAGCGCTCGAAATTTCGCAATGTGCCCTGGCCGGTGAAGAAGGCGACGTTGCCAGCATAGCCGACAAATTCGCAATCACCCAGCAACGCTTCGGCGTCGGCGGTGGCTTGCGGACTGCCGAGGAGAATGTCAGCGGCTTTGCCGAGCAGTTGCAGGTTTTCGGCTTGACGCGAGGATTTTTGTTGCTGCAACTGTTGCAGCGCTTCTTGGCTGCGCAGCAAACCGTGCGTGAGTTTTTCAACGGCATCACGATTGCGCTCGAGATAATCCGAGCGCACGGCGTAGACGTCGGCAATAATTCGCGAAGCGGTTTTCGTTGTGAGTAAGATTTTTGCGCCCTTCACCGACATTTCGGCGCCGGTGCCGACGTTGCCGCCGGAAGTCAACGCGAGCGCATCAGGAATGATGGCGAGCGCCGCATCAATCGTCGCATCTGCACGCATGGCGCTCGCGGGGTCGGTCGCAATGCCTTTGGTATCGTAAGGAGGAAGGGTGAGATCGGGAAGCCATACGAGTGTGACGTCACGAAAGGTGAGACCGTCGTCGGCCAACACTTTGCCGAGATATTCGAGATGCGGGCCGTAAGCTTGCAGGGCGATTTTCTTTCCGCGCAGATCGCGCACGCGTTTGATGTTGCCGCGCACGACCATGGCGTCGCCGCCGGTCGACCAGGTGAGCTGATAAAACGACACCAGATTAACGCCTTTTGCGGCAAAAGCGGAAGCGGCCATATTGATCATTCCCATGGTGCCGCGCAGATATGGCGTTTCGCCGTCCAAACATTTTTGCGCTTGGGTGACAAAATTGTCTTCACGAAAAATTTCAATCTCGAGGCCTTCGTCATCGAAGATACTGCCTTTCGAGGTGGTGCTGCCGCCGTTGGCGTAAATCGTCGCGATGTCGCCACCCCAGGTGATGACCGGCAGCTTCGTGGCGCCGGTGCCGCGCACCGATTTGGGTGAGCCGCTCAGAACCACGCTCAGTGATTTTGGCGCGTCGAGGTATTTGACTCGTTGCGCGATAACCTGATTGACTGCAATCGCTAGCATGGTGAACGTCAAAACTGTCTGGCAGAAAAAGGCGCGTTTCATTTTTCATTCTCCGTTAAACATTGTGTCACTCGGTCAACATGTTACGAGAGTGACGGCAAAAAGTTTTGTTAAAATAAAATTTTCACGTTTTGTTTTTAAACCAACACCCACCTGGATTAGTGTCGCCAAGCCATAAAACCTGGACTTGCCGATCCCAACAAAATATAAGCGGTTTTTGGCGCAAAATCAAATGAAAATAAAAAACCCTGGAGTTCCTGAAGCGCGCCGCTTCCAGGATTGACTCCAGGGTTTCCGCATGACAACGAACCTGTTTGGTCGCCGGTAAAGAAGCAAGCTGACTTACGGTATCGGCGCGGCGAGGCCGGTGATGCTGCCGCCGTCCGTGTCAATTTCTCCGAGCTTGCTGGCCCGGCCGGTGGTGAGATCGATCGTCACCAAGCGGTTGTCATCGTCATCGTCGTCTTCCGCCCATGCGGCATAGGCGACGCCCGAGGCCGCGATGTCGAAACCAAGCAGCCTCTCGGCATTCCGGCGCAGCGAGCCAACCGTGTTGAGAACGCCGTTGTTGGGCGGATTCTGAATGGCCAAAACGTCAAGGCGCGTATCGAGGTCGTACAACGTCGTTCCCGTGGCGGGATTATTATCCGGATTCGTGTAGGCTGCGCCGGCGACTCTAGGCTGGCGACCGGCGTTAACATCCACCGGGTCTCCATCTGCTGCCGTGTTATCATAAACCAGATTCAAATCCGGTTGGATGCCGGCGGTGTTGGGATCGAAATCCACCACCGTGCCGAGGTCCGGGTGCAAGCGCAAGTTTTGTCCTGCATCACTGACGACACGGATACGGTCCACAGTTGGGTTGAAGTCGAAACCAAAAACCTTGCCTTGCAGAGCAGGGGCGAAGGAACCGCCGCCTACGGGAGT
>JBOHQZ010000211.1:0-8834 GCA_050732275.1 bacterium | reverse complement strand
CGCGCCGACGCCGGCTTCGTGCTCGGCCGGCTCGGCGACCCGCGCGCAGGCGTGATTACCTTGCCGCCGGTTTGGGTGGAATTGCCCGGCGGCAAATTTGTCATGGGCAGCGACGACGGCGAAGATAGAGAAAGACCGCCGCACGAGGTCGAAGTCTCGCCGTTCAAAATCAGCAAGTATCCCATCACCAACGCGCAGTTTGAAAAATTCATGCAAGCCGGCGGATATGACAATAAAAATTGGTGGAGCAAGGAAGGTTGGGAATATCGTCAAAAAGAAAATTGGGAACAACCGCGTTATTGGAACGATGAAGAAAACAATCTTCCCAATCAACCCGTAGTCGGCGTTTCGTGGTTTGAAGCGGAGGCGTTTTGCAATTGGTTAAGCGCTGAGGGCTTAGGGCAGAGGGCGGAGGGCAAAAAATTTATTGTGCGCTTGCCGACTGAAGCGGAGTGGGAATTTGCAGCGCGAGGAAAAGATGGACGAAAATTTCCGTGGGGAAAAGACGAGCCGACGCCGGAGCATGCGAATTACGATCAATCGCAGATCGGCCGTCCAACTGCGGTGGGCACGTTTCGCTTGGGGGCGACACCGGAGGGCATTTTCGATCTCGCCGGCAATGTGTGGGAATGGTGCCTTGACTGGTATGATGGAAATTATTATGCTGAATGCAAGAAAAAGGGCGTAGTGAAGAATCCGCGCGGGCCGCAAAAGAGTGACTATCGTATTCTTCGTGGCGGTGCTTGGTATTCAAACGCTATCGGCCTTCGCGGGTCGGGGCGCAACTACATCTATCCCGGCAGCTGGATCCACAGCTATGGCTTCCGTGTGTGCGTGGCCGGCGGGTCATAAAGCTTTTGAAACCCTGAATTCCTGACCAACTGAACCCCTGAAAAACCCCGCGAAGCGGGGCCGAAAATTTTTTAAAAAATTTGAGGAGGCCGATCATGGCTGAAGAATTGAAATTGTCGCAAAAAAGCTATGACTTTTGTCAATGGCTGTTCAACCACACGGAAAAATTTCCCAAAAGCCGGCGGTTTTCCATGGCAGTGCGCATCGAGAATCTCTTTTTGGACTTTTTGGAATT
The DNA here is from genome assembly GCA_050732275.1 of bacterium. GTDB lineage: Bacteria > Zhuqueibacterota > Zhuqueibacteria > Zhuqueibacterales > Zhuqueibacteraceae > Zhuqueibacter. The sequence continues at coordinate 7,747 of JBOHQZ010000211.1, read as the reverse complement.
GGTATCGCTGGCCGGCTATCGCAAAAATAAATTGCCGCTCTTGCAAAAAGCCGATGAGCAGTTGTTCCGGCTGCGGCTGCTGGTGCGTTTGAGCCACGACATGAAACTCATCAACACCGGCTCGTACGAATTTGCCGCCAACGGTTTGGATGAGCTGGGGCGCATGTTAGGCGGGCTGATGAAAAAGAGTTCGTAGTGGCGCCTTCAGGCGCTGGGCGTCCATCGGAGTAATCCATGCCTCAAGGCATCACGACAAACGATTTTCTTCTATTTTTCTTTTTATCTTTTTTGCTGTAAACGGGGTGGAGCCGAAACGGCCTTCGCGGGTCGGGGCGCAACAACAACAATCCCGACAACAGGAACGACAACAATGGGTTTCGTGTGTGCGTCGCCGTCGAATCACGTTCAAATCAAACCGGCGAGTTGGGCCGGCCAATGCCCGACGTTTACGGACTTCGGGATGGACGACCGAACATGACAAGGCTCCCTCCGGCTGGGCCGCATGAAAAGTGAGCGTGCGGCACACAAACAAAGTCCGGTCGTCTCGTCTCTCAGGCGGAATGGCCGGTGCGGGCATGGCGGCGCTGGTAGTCCCGCCTATCGACGGGATCGAACGCGCCGCCGTGTCCCAAATTAGCACATGCCTTAAAACCCGTAGGGTTGAAATGTTTATAGTTGTCAGATTCCCGGATTGTGTAAAACTCCGTAGGAGTGGTATGTGACAGTTGACCAACATGCCACTCCTACGGAGTTGCATGACCTGTTGGGATTGATCTATAAACATTTCACTCCTATCGGAGTTGATCGATGCAAACCCACAAAAACCTCTACACCCAAATCTGCTCGTTTGAAAATCTCCTGCTGGCCGCTCACCAAGCCGCGGTCGGCAAGCGTTTTCGGCCGCAAGTGTTGGCATTCTTCAACGACTTCGAGCACAACGCGCTGCAGCTTTTGCGCGAGCTGCACACTTTCACGTATCAACCCGGCGGCTATGAGGGCTTTTATATTCATGAACCGAAGAAACGCTTGATCAGCAGAGCGCCCTTTCGCGACCGCATCGTCCATCACATGCTCATCAATGTCATCGGCCCGCGATTCGAGCGCCGGTTCATTTTCGACAGCTACGCCAATCGTGTGGGCAAAGGCACGCACGCCGCCATCCGCCGCTTGCAGCAGTTCATGCGGCAGGCGAAATACGTTCTCAAAATCAACCTGCGCCAATATTTTCCCAGCATCGATCATGAGATTTTGAAGCGCGAGATTCGTCGCGTCGTTGCAGATAAAGAGGCGCTGTGGCTCATTGACAAAATTATCGACAGCAGCAATCCGCAAGTCGAAACCAACTGGTATTTCCCCGGCGACGATCTGTTCACGCCCTTCGAGCGCCGGCGTGGCCTGCCCATCGGCAACTTGACCAGCCAGTTCTTTGCCAATGTTTATCTCAATTCGTTTGACCATTTCGTGAAAGAGCAACTGTGCTGCCGTTTCTATCTGCGTTATGTCGATGATGCGGTCTTGCCCGATTATTCGTTGCAGCGTCTCGTAGCGCTGGTGCCGCTAATGCAAAATTTTCTTGATGAATTCCGCCTCAAACTCTATCTGGAGAAATGCCAGATTCGTCCGGCGCACAGCGGGCAAAGATTTTTAGGGCAAATGGTGTTTCCGCGCTATCGGCTTCTCGCGCCGGAAAACGTGCGGCGCTTTGCCCGGCGCATGCGGCAGTTTCAAAAAAAGCATGCGCGCAGAAAGATGGCCTTGCCGGAAATCCGGCATTCGCTGATGAGCTGGCTGGGGCATGCGCGCCAAGCCAACACCTGGTCGTTGCGCCGGGCGCTGATGCCGAGACTTGCAAAATTCACCGCGCCGTCGTATCTTAGCTGAGGCCAAACGGGAGCGATGATGTTTTATCTTTTTCTCGACGAGTCCGGCGATCTGGGCTTTGATTTCAACAAGCCCGGCACCACGAAATATTTTGTTGAGACGGTCCTGTTGCTGCCCGATACCGCCGCCAAACGCGCGATGGAGAAGGCGGTGGAGCGGACGATCAAATACAAAATCAGCGTCAATCGCAAAGACCGCAGCAGCCTTGAATTGAAGGGCGCGAAAACCGATTTTCATATCAAGCAATACTTTTTGCGGCAGTGTGAAAAACTTGACTTTGGGATTTATGCGGTTATTCTCGATAAAAAGCTTTTGCCGAATCGTTTGACTTTGGACAAATCACGACTTTATAACTTTTTAGCGAGACAAGTTATCGATGAAGCGCCGTTGCCGGAAGCCCCAACGCGCGTCATTATAACTATTGATAAAAGTCAGGCCCCGCATGAGATTCAGGCTTTAAACCGATCTTTGATTGCACAAGTGCAAGCAAAGATCGACCCGCATTGGCCGCTGGAAATTTTTCACATGAAGTCACACGAAGTGAAAGGCTTGCAAGCCGTGGATATGTTTTCGTGGGGAGTTTTTCGCAAATATGAAGATCACGATACGGCGTGGTATGATCTTTGTGCGGGGAGGATACGAAAGGAGATAAATTTGTCGTCTATAAAATAAAAAAGAGTGATCCCTATTAAGCATTTATCCAGGGCTTTGACGCACAGCTATGGAGCGAAACACCCCGGCCGCTTAATAGGACTTATTCACTCTTTTGTTTAAAATATAATCTTCCTGAACCCAAAAGTCAAGCAATTTTTTATGCCCATCATCGACATTCACATTCACATCCAGCCGTGGGAGCAGCTCAAGCCGGAAGTCCGCGCTAAAATGACTGCAGGCCGCAAAGACCTGGCGGTGATTGAGAAATTCATGCAATCGCCCAAAGCTTTTTTGGAATTTCTCGATACCAACGGCGTCGAGCGCGCCGGACTCATCAATTATCCGAGTCCCGATCTCATGGGCTTCACTGCGGCGACGAACGACTTCGTGGCGAAATATTGCAAAGAAAATCCGCAGCGGCTCATCGCCTTCGGCGGCGTGCATCCACGCTTCTGCGACGATGTCGAGGCGGAGATGACACGCTTGCTGAAGCTGGGCATTCGCTGTTTGAAGGTGCATCCGCCGCATCAAGCCATCGCCGCCAATGAATATCGCTATGGCGATGCGGGACAGGAAGAACTCTATCGCCGTGCCGAGCAAGAGAACATGCTGATGATGTTCCACGGCGGCACCAGCATCTTCCCCGGCGCAAGGAATGTTTATGCGGACACCATGCCGATCGACGACGTGGCGGTGGATTTCCCCAATTTAAAAATCATTATCGCCCACGCCGGCCGGCCACTGCACACCGAGACGACGTTCTTCCTGCTGCGCCGCCATAAAAATATTCACATCGATATTTCTGGCATTCCACCGAAAAAATTGTTAGATTATCTGCCGCGCCTCGAGGAAATCGCCGGCAAAACGCTCTGGGGCACGGATTGGCCCAGCCCCGGCGTGACCGATATGCGCAAGAACAGCGACGATTTTCTGGCGCTGCCCTTGCGTCAAGAAATCAAAGAGGTTATTTTGTATAATAACGCGCTCCGTTTGTTGAAAGAATGTGGCGCCGTCTGAAGAGCAGTAATCAGTGGTCAGTCATCAGTTCATGGCATATGGCATTAAGTTAAGAAGGCTGTCATTCCGGAGGAATCTTGTTGCAAACTGGCACTTGGCTGAATTTGAAAAAGGATTCCTCCGGAATGACATGAACTGGTTACTGATTACTGGAAACTGAAAACAAATGGACAAGATTCATGAAAAGCGTCTTCATCACCCAACACGGCGACGAATCCGTTCTGCAATACGGCGAACTCCCCGATCCGGTCGCCGGCGCCGGACAAGTTTTAGTTGAAATCAAAGCCTGCGCGTTGAATCATCTCGATCTGTGGGTGCGACGCGGCCTGCCGATGCTCAAGCTGCCGATGCCGCACATTCTCGGCTCGGATATTTCCGGCGTGGTGGCGCAGGCCGACGCGGGAGTCTCCCATGTTCAAGCCGGACAGGAAGTGATCATCTCCCCCGGCGTTTCCTGCGGCTACTGCGAGCAATGCCTCTCCGGTTCGGACAATAACTGTCGCGAATACGGCGTCATTGGCGAAAATGTTCATGGCGGCTATGCGCAATTCATTGCTGTGCCGGCGCAAAACATTGTGCCGAAACCGCCGAATTTGGATTTTTTTGAAGCGGCTTCGTTTCCGCTCACGTTTCTTACGGCCTGGCACATGTTGGTAGCCAATTGTCACGTCCGCCCCGGCGATTGGGTGCTCGTTCTCGCCGCGGGCAGTGGCGTCGGTGTGGCCGCCATTCAAATCGCCAAGCTGCACAACGCCACCGTTATCGCCGCCGCGGGCAGCGATGCCAAATTGGAAAAAGCTAAAACACTCGGCGCGGATTTTCTCATTAATTATGAGAAACAAAATTTCCGCGAAGAGGTGCGCCGGCTCACCGACAAGCGCGGCGTTGATATCGTCTTCGAGCACGTCGGTGAGAAAACGTGGGATGATTCCATCAAATCGCTCACGAAAGGCGGCAAGATCGTAACCTGCGGCGCGACGACGGGTTATCGGGCGATGACGGATTTGCGTTACGTCTACTTTCGCAATCTGAAAATCTTCGGCAATATCATGGGCTCGAAGAGTGAAGTGTTGCGCATTGCGGAGTTTTTCAAAACGGGCAAGTTCCACCCGGTGATCGACCGCGTGCTGCCGCTGGCCGAAGCGCGCGAAGCGCATCGCATTTTGGCGAATCGCGAGCAGTTTGGGAAGGTGGTGTTACAAATCTAAAATCCGTTTAATCGGCTCAATCCGCTTACTCAAGGCCTTTGTAAACGGATTGAGCCGATTTAGCGGATTGTGGGCGAATTCCAGCAAAATTATTTTAGATTTATTTTTATGAATCAAAAAATAAAAACAATTGCCGTCATCGGCGCCGGCACTATGGGCCGCGGCATTGCTTACGTCTCTTGCCTGGCCGGATATGCCACAAAGCTTTATGATGTAGAAGACAATATTCTGAATAAAGCGGTTGAAAGCATCGCGGGCAGTTTTCGCAAGGCGGTTGACAAAGGCCTGCTCACGCCCGCCACGGTTGATCAGGCGCTGGCGCTTTTGCAAACCACCACGGATTTGGACAATGCCGCGCAAGCCGCCGATTTCGTGATCGAAGCGATTCCGGAGAAAATTGATTTGAAGATCGACTTGTTTCGCCAGCTCGATCAGGTGACGCCAAAGCACACGATTTTTGCGACCAACACCTCCTCGCTCTCGATTACTGAGATGGCCGGAGCGACGCAGCGTGCGCCACAAGTCATCGGCATGCACTTCTTCAATCCCGTGCCGGTGATGAAATTGATCGAAATCATCCGCGGGTTGGAAACTGCGGAAGCGACCATTGCCGCCACGCAGGAAGTCGCACAGGCGATGAAAAAAGAAATCGTGGTGATCAACGAATCGCCTGGCTTCATCACCACGCGCATCAATGCCATGATCGGCAACGAGGCGTTTTACATGCTGCAAGAAGGCGTGGCCTCAGCACGGGAAATCGACAAAGCGTTGAAGCTCGGACTCAATCACCCCATGGGCCCGTTCGAATTGGTCGATCTCGTCGGCCTCGATGTGCGACTGAGCATTCTTAATTTCCTCCACCAAACGTTGGGAGAGAAATTCCGGCCCTGCCCATTGATGGTGAAATATGTCAAAGCTGGCCGGCTCGGGCGCAAGATGGGGAAAGGGGTTTATGATTATTCATAAATAGACAGCCGCGAGCATTCGCTGGTGCTCTTCAGCGGCGCCTTTAACGAAATGTTTTTTCAAAATCTTTGTTTATGACCCCTCGTGAAATTTATGATACCGCGGACTTCGATGCGATAAGAGATTTCCTCAAAAGTTCCCATCTCGAAGGCCAATATTTCGAGCGCAAAGAGCATCGCAAGCCCGAAGCGCTGGCACAAACAGTTAGTGCTTTCGCCAACTCCAATCCCGAAGGCGGGTTATTGATCATAGGCGTAAAAGATGATGGCAAAATCGTTGGCGTTAATCGCCCGGCCGGAACAGTAGTAACGCCGGTTAATACGATGCTCCGTTATTCGGAATGCTTGGTGGAAAGTCCGACGGAATATCGTCTCGCCCCGATCACGGGCGAAAACGGCCAACCCAACCAACTGCTGCTGATTTGTGTGAATTTTTCGCCACGCCGTGTCATTGAATTGACGGACCGCACCGCTTGCGAGCGTCGAGGCGATCAGACCGTCAGGCTGCGCGATGAAGAGAAAAATGAATTGCGTTATACAAAAGGGCAAAAATCATTTGAAGATGAACCGGCAGCGGCTTATGATACAGTGACGCTTGCCGAAGACGTTCTACAACAATGGACGCCAGCGATCATTGCACGCAACAATCTTGAAATTCCACATACGCCTCTCGATCTTTTAATCAACAAACATCTCGTCGTGGAAAGCTCCGGCAAACAGAATCTGACTTATTGTGGGATTTTGCTTTTTGCCAAGGATACCCGAAAATATCTTCCCGGCGCGTATGTGCGATTTCTGCGTTATGACGGCAAAACCGAGGAATATGGCGCGCGGCAAAATTTGGTGAAAGACGAAACTTTTAATGGCCCACTGCCTCTTTTGTTATTGCGCGTGCGCGAATTCATGCGAACACAAGTGCGTGAATTCAGTTATCTCGGACCGGACGCCAAGTTTACCAATGAGCCCGAATATCCCGAATTTGTGTGGGACGAAGCCATGGTGAATGCGCTGGTACATCGTTCGTACAGCTTTCAGAACGTGCCGATTTTTGTCAAAATGTTTGATGACCACCTTGAAGTGATCAGCCCCGGAGATTATCCCTTGGGCGTGCGGCCCGGCCATTTCATCCATAATCCACGCAATCCGAATTTGATGGAGGCCATGCGTTATCTCCAACACGTGAAAATGGCGCAGGAAGGCACGCGCCGCATGTTTCAACTGATGAAAGAAGCGGGTCTGCCGGAGCCGGAATATTCGCCGCCCGGCCAGCCAGCGGTAAAAGTGATTTTGCGCAATGATATCGACCGGCGGCGGAAGCGCTAGCGTTCGTAGCAACGTCTTGTATAAGGAAACCTCAGCAGAGGCGCTGCTGAGCAAAGGCAATTTTTTGCCGAAATTCATCTGATAAGGAGAATGATCATGCAAAACCCCATGGATCGTTTCAAAGCCCACCTCCAGGCGTTTCGTGAAGATGACGACGCCCGCTGGAAGTATGAAGAAAACGAAGTGCAGCGGCAACTGCGCATCTTAAAAGAGACGGGATACAACGACGCGAGTTTTAAAGAAGAGCTTAAAAGAGCGGGGATCAACGTCGGCGCCGTCGAACAAGATTCAGAAAAAGAGCTAGAAGGCCAAAAACGTGTTTTTGAAGCGCTGCGCAAAATCGAAGCGCCGCCACAACGGCGCGGCAAGAAAACGCGCATACTGCAGCAGGAAAGCGCCGCCTGGAATATTTTTTTTCCCAATACGATCAACACCTCGATCTTTCCGCCGGCTTATGACGGCTGGGGCAACGGCGAGGACTGCGGCTTTAATTTGGCGCTGGGAGAATTCAATCTCAAACGCGATGAGACGGGCGACGGCTGGGGGATACAAGCCGTAGCTTATGGGACGCAATATTGCACGCTGTGGTTTTATTATTTTCCGCCCTTCGCGGGAGAACTGACCGTCGAACCCCACGTCGATTTTCAAGGCGACGTGACGCTCAGCGCGCACGATCACTGGTACACCTCGACCTGGGCC
>JBOHQZ010000210.1:0-8867 GCA_050732275.1 bacterium | reverse complement strand
CGTGTACTGTGTCGGTGGGATGGCAGTAAAAGTTGCGGTGACGGTTTTATTCGCATTCATTGTGAGCGTCGCTGGATTCGTCGCGCCGGTTAAATCACCGCTCCAGCCGCTGAACTGAAAACCTGCTGCCGGGGTTGCCGTCAATGTCACCGTGGTGCCGGAACTATAAGTTCCGCCGGGTGGATTCAACGCCACGCTGCCGGAGCCGGAAGTGTTTACTGTCAACGTGTACTGTGTCGGTGGGATGGCAGTAAAAGTTGCGGTGACGGTTTTATTCGCATTCATCGTGAGCGTCGCTGGATTCGTCGCGCCGGTTAAATCACCACTCCAACCGCTGAACTGAAAACCTGCTGCCGGTGTTGCCGTCAATGTCACAAGAGTACCGGAATTATAAGTCCCGCCGGATGGATTCGACGCCACGCTGCCGGAGCCTAAGGTGCTTACTATTAAAGTGTACTGCGATGGGGCGGTCACATTAAAATCATCCGCACTCACACCAACGCCGCCAGAATTGGTAACGCTGATTTTTCCGGTTGTAGCACCATTTGGCACCGTCGCCAAAATTTGTGTATCAGAGTTTATTGTGAAACTTGTAGCATTCGTGCCATTAAAGGCTACGTTAGTGACATTGATAAATTGGCTGCCAACAATCGTCACTTCACTGCCTATCGGGCTATTGTTGGGGTTAAACGAGCTGACAGTCGGTGGAGGCGGCGTCGGTCCGCTAGATTGCGCCACAATCGTCATCTCATCACTTTTCTGCAATTGGCCGTCGTTTGCCGTCAGACGCAGAACGTATGTCCCTGCTGCACCGAAGCTCGCCGTCGTCGTTAGTGTGTTGGCGTTGCCAAACGTCACCGTGCCAGGGCCGCTAACTTTGCTCCATATCTTGTTTAAAGAACCGGTGGGATCACCATCATCCGTCACCTGCCCTTGAAGAGAGGTTGACAACGAAGCTATCGTCTGATCGGAACCGGCATTGACGCACGGCGGCATATTATAAGGCTGCCCGCCACTCCACGGATTACGTTTAACCGTGTACATACCCATTCCCTGTGCAGGAACGGTGTTCATGTTAATCGTCACCTCAAGCGGCGGTTCTGCACTTCCTTTCGGCACCTCGAGACGGGTAAGATTTTTCTCCGGCCACGGCTGGTCAAACTTATAAGAGTGCAAGTCCCCGTGAATATATAAAACCGGTTTGGCAAAGGCGGCGCCTGCCGCGCGAAATTTTGTTGTAAATGTAGTAACGGCAGAGCGGTCGCCGGTTTGCGCGAAAACCACCGCGGCGCGCACCTGCGAAACCTTCGCCTGAAACTGCTGGCTTATCCAATCCGCATCTTGTTGCATGCGGGTGTTCCACTCATTCTGATCGTGTACCGAGCCGCCGACGAGATTGATGCCGACGAACAAGACGCCGTTCATCGTAAACGCGATGTTCTCGGAACGCACGCTTTGATGCTCCGTGTATGGCGCGCCGCAAAAACTTTCTCCGAAAGTCAAAAAATATTTCTTCCACAGCGCCAGCGCCGCAACCGGATCATCACAATCACTATATTCGTTGTCGCCGACGACGATGTAAGCCGGAACGGCCAGCCCTCTCATAAAATTGGCAAAGTCCGCATATTTGCTTTCATCGCAAGAGCCGCTCAACATGTCGCCGATATGAACGATAAAAGCAGACGGACTGTAGCGATTGTGGTCAGTAATGTGTTGCTGTAAAGCGGGATATTCGCCGCTGCCGTAAGGGATATCGCCATAAGCGGAAAAGGTCAGGGGTTGGCCTTGCGCCCATACCGGCTCACCCGGGTAGGCCATGCTCAATATGAAAGCCAAGCTTCCAATCCCAAATAACAAATGTTTTATCTTTCCCATGGGAAGATTCTCCTTGAATTCGGCAACTGCTACCAAAACTCATACTTCGTACGCGCGCCGAATTTATCGCTAAAAATGCCCTGGACAGCCAATGCGTTTTAATCTTGAAAAATTCGCTTGAATCGTTTCGTGAGGTGGCAAGAAAAAGCCAAGTTGCCCTTGCCCAATCCGTGGCAGGAAATAGACCATGCTGCAAACGGGTGAAATGCCGCCGTGCGCAACATGCGTATTAGGTGGATTAAACTATGAGCGAAGTTACGAGCAAAGGATAGTGAGTGCGGAAAGAAAAAATAACTAAACTTTAGCGAGAGAATAGCTTCGCCAGCTCGGCCACGTTCAGCTTCAAGTTAAATTCGCGCAAAACTTTTTCGCGGCCGGCGCGGCCCATTTTGAGACGCATGGCAGGATCTTCGTGGAGTTTTTGCAAGGCGAGTGCCAAGGCGTCAACATCACCGGGTTGTACCAAAATTCCCGTCTGCCCGTTTTCCACCAGCTCCGGGATGCCGGAAAGCTGGCTGGACACCACCGGCAAACCGGAAGCCATCGCTTCCATTAATACTACCGGAACGCCTTCGCGCTTGCCTTCCGCCGTCGGTACACTCGCCAGCACTTTCACGTGGGCGGCGGCCATCATTTCGGCTACCTCCATGCGCTTGCGGCTGCCGTGGATGATGATGCGATCTTGCAGATTATTATCGGCGATTTGCTTCGCGACTTGCGCGCGAACCGGGCCGTCGCCGATAAGATCACAAACGAAATCGAGGCCACGCCCGCGCAACATGCGGCAGGCTTCGACGAGATATTTGTGGCCCTTCACTTCCTCAAATGAGGCGACGCAGATGAGGCGGAACCGGCCATCAACGCTCTTTTCAGCCGGCGGCGCAAAAACTTCTTGATCGATGCCGCAATGGATGATGTGAATTTTGTCGCGCGCGCTTTCGCCGCAGGCTTTAATCATTTCCCCTTTGTTGAAATTCGAGACGGTTACGGCAAACGCTGCGGCTTTAACCTTTTTGTCGAGCATGCGTTTATCCTTGTGCAGATCCGAGCCGTGCGCCGTGAAGCTGTAGGGAATGCCGGCCAAGCGGCGAATGATCAACGCCACCAGCGCAGGGTGGTTGCAAAAATGCGCATGCACGTGCTTGATACCCAACCTTTCCATCTCATAAGCAAAACGCACGGCTTTCGGCCAATACGTCAAAGCCCCGAGGAAAAAATTCGCGCTGCCCAACGTGCCGCCGAGCACCTCGGCCAGCGTTCGAAAATAAGCGCGGGGGCGCTTGAGCAGATAATGCCAGTTGGCGCGAATAATCGGCCACGAAATGAACGGATGAAAATGCGCTCGCTCGACCAACCGCTCCGCCTCGGGATGCGTCACTGGCTGGTGCTCGCGCAATAGCGGATAGACTTCCACGACATTGCCGAGCCGCTCCTGTTCCAAAATCTCATAAAGAATGAAGGTCTCGGAGATTTTGGGAAAACGCGACATCATATAAGCGATCTTCAGCGGATGGCCGCGTTTTGCGATCCGTGGTTCTTTCGTCTTTTCTAATTGCAGCGTGTCGTGTTCAATCATGTCGTTCTTGTGATTTCAATCATCAAACTGACGCAAAATCTGGCTCTGACCCATTGAGCGAGCGCTACCTGACCAACAACAGTTTTTGCGTTTGCACCACGTTTTGCACTTCCATGCGATAAAAGTAGATTCCCGAAGCCGATAATTGCCCGGTTTCGCCGATCCCATCCCACTGCACGATATAAATTCCAGCCAATTGATTCCGATTCACCAACGTCTGTACTCGCTGCCCGAGAATATTGTAAATTTCCAACCGAACAGCGGCCGGCCTCGACAGCCGGTAGCCAATGGTGGCCGAAGCGCTCGGAGAATTCACCCGAAACGGATTGGGGTAATTCTGAAACAGGGTGTATACCGCCGGCTGCCCATTCGGTTTCGGCTCTTCAAAATAAGCTATTGGCGCTTGGGTGTAAAGAATGGTACCGGCCAATCCCACCAAGAAACCAACATTGGACGCCGGGAAGGCGATCCCATATAAATCATTCATGGTGCCGCTCTCCCGAGCTTTCCAGTTCGCTCCGCCATCGGTCGTATAAAGAATGGCTCCGCCGAGCAAAGGATCAGACGGATTTCCTCCGGCCGCGATGCCTGTTGTAGAATTGACGAAGTACACATCGTATAGATCATCTGAGATGCTGGCGCTCTGGAGCTGCCACGTCGTGCCAGCATCATGCGTTCGCAAAATCGTTCCCAGACTTCCTACTGCCGTGCCGGTGTTTGCATCGCTGAAGAAAACGGCAAATAAATCATTGGAAACGCCGCTGTTTTGTTTTGTCCACGACTCGCCGCCATCGGTGGTGCGAAGCACGGCGCCTTGACTGCCGACGGCTGCACCCATATTCGCATCGGCGAAGTAAATGTCGAAAAGGTCGACGGACGGATCGTTCATCACGGTTGCCCAGCTTTTTCCACCGTCAATGGTTCTAAGAATGACGCCGCCCTGGCCGGCAACAACGCCAAGGTTGGCGCCGACAAAAAAAACGCTGCGCAGATCATTGCTCGTGCCGCTGCTCAGGCTTGTCCAGGTATCGCCGCCGTCGATGGTGCGCAAAAGAAGTCCCTGCTCGCCCACAGCGGTTCCAGTATTTGCATCAATGAAACTAACGCTTCGCAGAGAAAATCTCGTTCCGCTATTCTGTGGCGTCCACGTTGCGCCGCCGTCAACCGTGCGGAGGATGGTGCCACTGTCACCCACCACGGTTCCGATGTTTGCGTTTGAAAACGACAGGCCGCGCAATGGCTCTCTACTGCCCTTCGTCTCGATAGTCCAGGTTGATCCGCCATCAAGGGTTCGGAGAATGGTGCCGTCATATCCGACCGCAAGCCCGGTGTTGGCGTCGGCCAAAGAAACGCCTCGCAACACCGTCGAGGTTCCGGTTTTCTGAGGTGCCCAGTTCACTCCACCGTCAGTGGTGTGAAGAATGGTTCCATCTCCACCTGCCACCGTTCCGTTTTTGGCATCGCCAAAAGAGATGGCGCGCAAGGCATCCATCGTTCCGGTAGTTCGCGGCGTCCAGGTTCGTCCGCCGTTCATGGTGCGAAGAATCGTACCCTCGCGTCCGACTGCCATTCCGGTATTAACATTGGTGAAAAAAACGCCGAGAAACTGCACTGTGGTACCGCTATTTTGCAGCGCCCAAGTCGCTCCGCCGTCGGTGGTGCGGATGATGGTGCCCTCATCTCCGACTGCAATAGCGTTGTTGATATCAATATAGGAAATCGAGCGCAACCATGGCTCGACTCCGCTATTCAGTGCCGCCCAGGTCACACCACCGTCCCTCGTGCGAAGGAGAACGCCATCTTCTCCTGAAATCATGCCGTTATTCGCATCCGCAAAAGAGATTGCCCGTAGCGATTTCTTTGTGCCGCTTTCTCGACGCGTCCAGGTCGTGCCGCCATCGGCGGTGTGCAGAATGGTCCCGCCTACGCCCACTGCGATTCCGTGCAGCGGATCGTTGAAATAAACGCCGCGCAGAAAATTGTTCGATCCGGTGTATTGGATCGTCCAGCTTATGCCGCCGTCCGTGCTGCGAAGGATCATGCCGCTCTCACCGACAATGACGGCGTATTGGGCGTCGATGCAATGGACGTCATACAGATTATTGCCTTGCGGCAACGGATTCCGCCATTGCCAAACCGTCTGGGCCAAGCTTTCTGCTGAACTTATTCCCAACACTGTCCAGCACAAAAACGAAAGGAAGAGTTTAGTGTTCATGGCATCCTTCCATGTTGGTAAATTACCGCAATTTTTTCAGCCGCCTTTTTTGTCGCCACCTGTCGAGATAGGCGCCGAAACGCAAAAGACGGAGACGAAAAATCGGCAACGAGGTCCGCCGCGTCATGTTGGTGCGACGCAGGCGCAGCGGATCCACGGTGCGCAGGTCATTTTGACCTTTCAAAGTGGTAAAAGCCATTGTAAATCCTTCCTCTTTCAAAACATCGACCACGGTATCGTCGTGGCTGCCGCTGGGATAACAAAAAATCGGCAGCGCCTCGCCGATCTCGCGCTGCAAGTCGCTTTGTGACCCGGCAACTTCCCGGCGCACTTCTTCGCGCGACAGTTGCGTCATGATCGGATGAGTTTGCGTGTGCGCACACAGCGCCACGCCCTCTTTCGCCAATTGCCGCAGCTCATTCCAGCTCAAAACACTCTTCTGCGCCAACGGCTTGGAATCGAGTCTGGCGCAAATCTCATCGACGAATGCCATCGCCTCACTGTGCGAGATGGTCTTTATATAATTTTGCACTCGGCGCAAGCCGTGTTGGCGCGCCGTTGCATCTGCTAATGATAAATCGCCAAGCGGCGTTCCTTTCAATTCCACGCGCGTTGTCTGCTTAAAGGCGCAGTGCAACCGATCCCACCAAAATGCGCGCTCCGGCTGATCCGGATAAGCCGTCGGAACAAAGAGCGTCGCCGCCAACTTGAGAGATTTTAAAATCGGCCAGGCAATTGTAGCGAAATCATAATACGCATCGTCAAACGTAATCAACACCGCCCGCGGCGGCAACGGCGCTTTTTTTTCAATAGAATTGAAGGCCTGGGCTAAAGAAACAACTTGATAATTCTTCGCCAAAAACCGCATCTGCCGGGAAAAATTTTCCGGCGTCGCGCTGATAATTTGCGGGTGCAGTAGCGGCGAATCTTGCAAATTGGCAACTCGATGATAAGTCAATACGCGTAACATCATCGCTCTGGATAAATGGATTGATGGATTATTGGATTATTGGGCTTCCATTAATCCAACAATCCAATAATCCATCAATCCAGCTTTATTCCTCCATTTTGCTGCGGAATTTTTTGACGATGCGCGGCAGCTCGGCCAGGCCCGGCAGCGGATCGTTCAGCGTCAGCAGGTCGAATTTGCGCTGCGGGTTGAAAAGCCCCAGCAGCGCTTTAATTGCCCATTTGCGGCTGGGGATTTCGAGAAACTTGTATTTACGGCGCTGCATCAGAATGTTGGTGATCCACATCAAATCGCGCTGCAAGTCGCGGCAACGCACGCCGATTTTATAATTCGAATCCAACTGCGGCTTGATCGTCGCCGCGCCGCGCAAATGCAGCTCCGCCAGCAGCGCCGGAAAATCCATGCCGCTCGTCACCGCCAGCGGGATCGAGCCCCAAATGCGGCCATTGATCTCCATTAACGTCGGGCCAAGTTTGCCCACTTTGAACTCCACCATCGCCAGTCCGGTCCAGCGAATTTTTTGCAGCAGCCGCAATGAATACTCGTACAAATCGGGATCGAGTTTGACGCTTTCGCGATAAGCGCTCGGACCGCCGGTCACGGGAATTTCTCGCAGCCGCTTGTGTTGAAACGCGGCCAGTGGTTTTCCTTCACTCATCAGCAATTCCACGCCGTGGCCAATGCCGGCGCAATACCGCTGCAAGAGCACCGAGCACCGGCCCTCCAAATTTTGCATCTGGCTTTCAAGATCCTCGGCATCCGCGGCATACGTCACTTTGAAGGAGTCGATGCGATTGCCTTCACGCAGCTTGCGCGAGGACTGCGGCTTGAGCACGAGCGGCCAGCCGAGACGTTCCGATATTTCGAGCGCTTCTTTCACCGTCTCGACAACGTAAGTCTCCGGTACCGGCACACCGAGTTGCTTCGCAAGTTGCCAGGTTTTATCCTTGTCCGTCACCACTTTCAACATCTCATCGTCGGGCAGCGCCAACTTAGTGATCGCCGTGAAGGCTTGACGGGATCGCGCCAACGGCTGGCCGGCCAAATCAGTTACCGGAATGATCAAATCAACGCCTTTGGCCTTGACCGTCTCCAACAAACAATCGCAAAATTCCTGCGGCTTGGCCTCCGGCGACGGATAGACGAGCTTCTCGTGTGCATAACGAGACCGAAAGCCGATGCTATTTGGATCGGCATCCGCCGCAATGACGCGATAGCCTTTGCGTCCGAGCGATCGAATCACCGTAATCGCGCTGCCGCGTCCGGCATCGGTGACGAGCACCGTTGGAGATTTTCCGTTGAGGTTTGACATAATTTGGTAAAGCGTTCGCCTGTTTGCCAGTTAGCCCGTGGGCCAGTTATTGATTTTTGCAAAAGTAATGAAAAATGTCATTCCGCAGGAATCTTGTTTGTTCCTAACAATTATCTTGAATTTCAAAAAGATGTTTCCAGAATGACTTCAAAACAGATTCGATTATAAACCGGCAAACTGGCAAACCAGCTAACCAGCTAACTTAATTTCCTTCAGATTTTCTATCGCATACCGCCACAACAAATAATACCGATTCGACCGGAGCCACTTCACCGTTTCATTCCCAACCATGCTACTTGCCTCATTGGATTCCTGCAGCCGCATCACGAGACCCGCCACGTATCGGCCCCACGTCACAACAAACAGCGGCGTGAGCATCTCTGGCGCTAAATTTAATCGTTCGCGATAGCGCATCACATAAGAACACGCCCACGCTTTCGATCCCAAAAAAGCTTCTTGAAACGCTTTCAGATATTCGGCACTTTTCCGCGCGTTTTGTCGGGCGAACGCGATATACGTCAAAAAGAAAAAGAGATCGGCAGCGGGCAGTCCTTTTGGCTCTGCCAGCTCCCAATCCACCACGCCGACGCGGCCCTTTTCATCCTGCAAAATATTCGGCGAGCTGAAATCGCCGTGCTCCATGACCAGCGGCATATCATGATCGCGCAACGGGCGCATCAATGCCAAAGTCTGATCGACCAGGCTTGCTTCTTCAGCAGACGGCGGCAGCAACGTTTTGAATTGCTGCAAAGGCTGCTCGACGAGCCGCTCAAACCAATCGCGATCATCTCGCGGCGTCGAGCTCGCAGTAGCTTGTTGAAGCTCGAGCAACCATGTGAGTGCCGGCTCGATACACGACTCCGGTTGCCGCCGCACAATGGCCGGACTCATCGGCCGCCCCGGAACCGCGGTCTCGATC
>JBOHQZ010000209.1:0-8868 GCA_050732275.1 bacterium | reverse complement strand
TTGCCGCCGTTGCTGCCCTCGAAATGGGTCTGGCAAAATTACGCCGAAGTTTTTACCGGCCGGCCGTTCGCCCGAATCATTTTGAACAGCGCGGCGGTGGCGACCAGCACCACGTTGCTGTGCTTGACGCTGGGAGCGCTGGCCGGATATGCGTTGGCGAAATTGCCGGTGCGCAGAAAAGGCGTTATCTTGATGATCGTGCTGGCGGTGTCGATGTTTCCGCCGATTGCCACCGTGAGTCCGCTCTATCTCATCATTCGCAGTCTGGGCTGGCGCGACACTTATTTGGCGCTGATTTTTCCCTATGCCACTTTCGCGCTGCCGCTGGCGATTTGGATTCTCACCAATTTTTTCAAAAAGATTCCGGACGAGCTGGCCGAGGCGGCAGTGATCGACGGCTGCACGCCGCTCCAAATTTTCCGGCGCATTTTTTTGCCGCTGGCAGCGCCCGGCGTATTCACTGCGGCGATTTTGATTTTTATTTTTGCCTGGAATGAATTTCTGATGGCGCTGACGTTCACTGCCACGGAGAAATCGCGCACCATTCCGGTGGAGATCGCGCTCTTTCCCGGCATTCACGAAATTCCGTGGGCCGAAATCGCCGCGGCGTCGATCATCGTCACCGTGCCGCTGATTTTGCTCGTGCTCATTTTCCAGCGCCGGATTTTAGCGGGGTTGACGGCAGGCGCGGTGAAGGTGTAAAAAGTTTCGACGTTTATCTGCTTTGGAATAAATAGTCAGGAGGTGTTGGTGTTATGGAAGCTATAAAAGATATTTCGCCAATCAGTTGGATGAAGTTCACGATTCCTCTCGGCGTGCTGGTGATCACCCTGATCGTGGGATGGATAGCCAGGCGCCTGGTGTTCAGCGCGCTGCGCCGCTGGACGGCAAAAACTGAAACCAGTGCTGATGATATTTTGATCAAGGCGTTCAGCGGACCGTTCATGATTTGGGTGCTGATTTTAGGTTTGCACCTTGCCACCCAATCTTCCGAATTGCCCGAGCGCGTCATCGGTCTTGTTGGCAAAGGCTTGCTCATTTTGTGGGTTATCTCTTTGACGATTGTCGCCTCGCGGCTGGCCGGCAATCTCGTCAAGCGTTTTGGCGGCGAAATTCAAGAAACGCTGCCGGTGACGAGCCTCACGCAAAACTTGGCGCGCATCGCCGTCATCACCATCGGTGTCTTGATTTTGCTCAATCAGCTTGGCATTTCCATTACGCCGATTCTCACCGCGCTCGGCGTCGGCGGCCTCGCCGTCGCACTGGCGTTGCAAGATACATTGTCGAATCTGTTTGCGGGATTTTACGTCAGCATTTCCGGCAATATTCGACCCGGTGATTATATCAAGCTCAACAGTGGCGAAGAAGGCTATGTGACCGACATTACCTGGCGCAGCACGACGGTGCGGGCCTTGGCCAATAATATGATCGTTGTGCCCAACGCCAAATTGGCGCAGGCGATTGTCACGAATTATTATTTGCTCGAAAAGCGCATGTTGTTTTCCATCCCGATCGGCGTCAGTTACGATAGCGATCCTGAACTGATCGAGCGTATTTTGATTGAAGAAGCAAAAAAGGGCGCGCAGGATATTCCCGGCCTGCTCGCCGAGCCGGCGCCGTTCGTGCGTTTCATTCTCGGCTTCGGGGATTCGTCGCTCAATTTCACTTTGATTTGTCAAGTCGGGGAATTTGTCGATCAGTATTTCGCGCAACACGAGCTGCGCAAGCGCATCTTCAAGCGCTTCCGCGCCGAAGGAATAGAAATTCCGTTTCCGATCCGCACGGTGTACTTGCGCCATGAATCGTCCAACGGCGGAATAACGACAGCGAGAGATTACGATGAGCCGGCCTTTGCTCGAAAAACTTTCTGAAATCCGCGAACTTCTCGACGCCGCGCCGCACGTTTTGCTCTTTACAGATTTTGATGGCACGCTGACGCCGATTGCCGAGCATCCGAGCCTTGCACATTTATCAGCGGAAACGAAAACGCTGCTGGAACAGCTTTCGCGGCAGAGCAAAATAACTTTGACCGTGGTCAGCGGCCGCGCGCTCGCTGATATCCAAACGCGCGTCGGCATCGCCGGACTCGTCTACGCCGGCAACCACGGCTTGGAAATTTGCGGCCCCGGATTTCATTTTATCGATCCGGAGGCCGCGGCCCAACGCGAAGCATTGCGGCAGCTTTCCGAAAAAATGTTCGCGCGTTTGCAGGCTGTTGCCGGCGCTTACGTTGAGAACAAAGGCCTGACCGTCAGCATTCATTTCCGCGAGGTCGCGGATCGGCAAGTGGACGATGTTATACGTGCCGTTCGCGCAGCAGTTTCCCCGCGACAGCGCCAATGGCAATTGACCATCGGCAAAATGGTCTACGAGATCAAGCCGCGCGTGGATTGGCACAAGGGTGCGGCTTTACACTGGATCAAGGATCGCGTTGGAAAGCCCAAAGCAATCGCAATCTATCTCGGCGATGACTTCACCGACGAAGATGCTTTCGCGGCGCTGCCGGATGGCATCACGGTAAAAGTCGGCCATGCCGAAGAAACTTTGGCCAAATTCCACGTGGCGAACCCTGCGGAGGTGCAGCAGTTCTTGCAGTGGTTGATAGAAAGGAGCCACGATGATTAAACCTCGTCTGCTGATTTTTACCGACCTTGACGGCACGCTGCTCGATCATGACACCTACGATTTTTCACCCGCATTGCCTGCATTGGCGGCGATACGAACGGCGCAAGTACCGCTGATTTTGTGCTCATCCAAAACTTTCACCGAGATGCAATATTGGTGCAAGGCGCTTGATCTTGCTCATCCTTTTATTTCGGAAAATGGCGGCGCGCTTCTTGTTCCCAAAAACTATTTCGTACAGGCATTAGAAGTTGCCTCGGAACGAGATGGGCATAACCTGATTCTCACAAGTGTCAGCTATGCGGTATTGCGCGGTGCGCTCATTGAGATCGCCAAGCGCACGTATTTGCCGCTCGTCGGCTTTGGCGATTTAACAGTCGAGCAAATCGCGGCCCGAACAGGTTTGTCGCTCAAGCAAGCCCGTTTGGCGAAAAGGCGCGATGCGGATGAGCCTTTTTTTATCGACCGTGATTTTGAGGAGAATGATATCAAGCGGCTGCAAACAGAAGTTTGGTGCAAAGGTTTGCGCGTGACACGCGGTGGCCGATTTTTTCATCTCACCGGCAGCAGCGATAAAGGAACCGCCGCTCACCAGCTCATCCGATTTTATCAATCCGCTTGGCAGCAGCCCATTTGCACGGTCGGGCTTGGCGACAGCCTGAACGATTTGCCGCTGCTGCAAGCTGTCGATGTGCCGATTTTGGTGCGCAAAAAAAACGGTGAGGTGGATGAAAGCGCGCTGGCGCAGGTCAAAGCGCAAATCACAAAGCAACCTGGCCCGGCTGGATGGAACGAGGTGATTTTGGAACTGTTGCGCTCTTGACCGCATTCATTACTCCACCAGTTTGGGATTCCGCTTTGGCGTGTGAATAACAATTGTTGAAAAATATAGAGTATTGATGAATCTGAATTACAATTTGTTTTCATAGCCCGCCGTGGTCAGCGTGATGATATTGACGCCAGGAAATCATTGATCACGCCTTTTTTGTCTTTCTTCAGCCGGGCGATAAATTCTTTCGGCGCCGCGGTGTTCGGGTCATGCTTGCCGCTCCAGAGTATCATCTCCAGCAGCATGGGCATCAGGTCGATTGCCTTTTGTGTAGGTTTATAGACGTACTTTGATCCATGCTCTTCATCGTCGTGCTTTTGCACGAAACCTTCTCTTTCCAGCAGATTCAGCCGGTCGGCCAATATGTTCGTGGATATTCCCTCCTCCGAGCCAATGAAGTCGCCATAGTGTTTTTTCCCAAGGAAAAGGATGTCCCGAATAATCAACAGCGTCCATTTGTCTCCAAAGATTTCCAGCGCAAAGTTGATCGGGCAGTGCGATTTGGGCATTTTTGCTCTCATGTTTTAAAATTAAAATTTTACTTGCAAAATGCAAGTAGATTGTTTATCTTTAAATGCACTTGCATTTTACAAGTAGTTTGCTTTTGCCTTTTATAGCGGTTTTCGAGAATGGGAAAAGTAGTCTTGCCCCCTGTGGAGCACTTTCACAAGAAAGCCGCCCACAAGGGGCGGGGGTTACCAAAACTCTGCATGCAATTGAAAACTGCCGTAAAATCTTTGTTTTGTTGCACACATTTGAATTGTTAGAGGAGGAGGTTGCCATGGCATACAATGAAACTCTAGCGCAGCGAGTAAGAGAGGCGCTTTCGGCCCAGCCCAAAGTCGAAGAAAAGAAGATGATGGGCGGCTTGACGTTCATGGTAAACGGCAAGATGTGCGCCGGCATTGTGCGTGATGACTTGATGGCGCGCATCGCTCCGGAAGCTTATGAGACTGCATTAACTAAGAAAGGATGCCGGGAAATGGATTTCACCGGCAAACCGATGAAAGGCTTTGTGTTCATCAGCCCGGAAGGGACAAGGCTAAAGGAAGACTTGGATTACTGGATCGGGCTGGCACTGGATTTCAACAAGAGGGCAAAAGCCTCGAAAAAGAGAAAGAAAAGGCAAAACGATTAAGCTACTACGCCCGCTGGGGGCAAGACTATTGTCTAATCATTTTAAGCCGGGTCCAAAAGGAAAAGCGCACGCAAAGACGCGGAGGCGCAAAGAATCCGCAAAGGGGTTTTCTTTACGAGTCTTTGCGCCTCAGCATGAAAGTCTTTGCTTTTTGCAACGAATCAACTTTTAAAAGATTACTTAACCCAAGAAAGGAGATTGAAAATGGCAAATGCAATCAACTGGTTCGAAATTCCCGCCAGCAACTACGAACGCGCTGTGAAGTTTTACAGCCAAGTGCTGGGTGCCGAACTGCAACCCTTCGAGAGCAACGGCACGAAGATGGCATTCTTTCCGTTCGAGCCGCAAAAATCCATTGGCGGCGCGATCACTTATGGCAACGGCAATGAGCCGTCGGACAAAGGCTCTTTCATTTATCTGAATGGCGGCGAAGATCTCGCCGTGCCGCTGGCGCGGGTGGAAAAAGCTGGCGGCAAAGTGGTGATGCCCAAAACTGCGATCGGAGAAAATGGCTTCATGGCCATCTTCAAGGACACCGAGGGCAATCGCGTGGCGTTGCATTCGATGAAGTAACGGCGATTCTCAGAAGAGGTTGGGGCAAAAGAACGCTTCACTTTTGCCCCAACGTTTATGACAACGTAAGCCGCCCATGCCTCAATGAACTTTCTTGTTTGCATTGTTTTTCCCCTTTCTGGCAATAGAATTTTCAGGCCCACGGCACCGGATCGGGACTCTCGCGGCGGCCGCGGATCATCCACATCACAAAGGTCGGATAAAGCACGCGCCCGCAGAACATGGGAATATTTTTTTCAAAGATTTTAACTAAAAACATTGTTGAACGGCTAAAAGTTTTTTATATTGAAATGCCCATGAAATAAAAAATTGCTAAAGCATGTGTGAGGGAGCGTCAATGATCTCGAAATGCTTGATCGTGCCGTTGCTGTTATTTGCCAACCCAGCCTTTGCCCCGGCGAAGGCGGTCACGTCGATCCCGTCGCGCCGGTGCTGCTAGCGTTGGTCGTTATTCTCGTTGTTGCCAAAATGGGCAGCGAGATTTTTGAGCGTCTCGGTCAGCCCGCAGTGTTGGGCGAGTTGATTGGCGGCGTCGTGCTCGGCAATTTGCTTCTGCTCAATCCCGCGTGGAATTTCTTCGAGCCGCTGCGCGTCACCAATATTCAAGAGCATTGGGCCGTGGTGATCGACAGCTTGGCGCGACTCGGTGTCATCATTTTGCTCTTCGAAGTTGAGCTGGAATCGACCGTGCAGGGCATGATGAAAGTCGGGGCCTCGTCATTGTGGGTCGTCGTGTTAGGCGTAATTGCGCCATTTTTTTTAGGCTTCGGCGCAAACTGGCTTTTTATCAAAGAACTGCCGTCCGAGCTTGCGGCTATCGTGCCGGCTGAATTCAGCTTGAATTACGTTCACATGTTCATTGGCGCCGTGCTTTGCGCCACCAGAGAATTATGGATAGATGAACCCAACAACCGGATAAATCACCAAATTTAAAACGAAGGAAAAAATGAAAGCCCAGCACCAGCTTGCTTTATCATATTTCGTAAAACTCAAACGCCAGAATTGAGCATGGCCGTCGAACGAACCACAGTCCCCTTTGCCGGTTGCTTCACCGCCGATCCCGAAAAGCCAACCCCGCTCGTGTTTACCGGCTTGCCGGACGACTCGCAATCATCCTTTCGTCGTGGCAGTGCGTTAGGCCCGCAACGTATTCGTTTGGCATACGACGGCAATTGCTACAATGCCACCACCGAATCCGGTGTCGATTTGACCAGTATGGTCGTCGATCTTGGCGACTTGCCCTCCAAAAACCGGTGGGAATTGACGGCGCGTTCATATCTGGAATTTGCGGCCCGGCTTTTTCACAGCGGCAAAATTCCATTCTTCGCCGGCGGCGATCACGCCGTGACGGTGCCGATTATCGCAGCATTAAGTGAAATCGGCGAGCCGGTTCATATCATCCAAATCGATGCGCACCCCGATCTTTATCCGGAATTCGAGGGAAGCCGTGATTCGCATGCCTGCACGATTTCACGCGCGCTTGAAATGCCGCATACCGCTTCGGTGACGCAAGTCGGTATTCGCACGCTCAACTCGGCGCAAATGCCGCAGCTCGAGCGCTATCGCGATCGCCTTCATATCTTTTTTGCGCGCGATCTGTACGGCGAATTACCGAGGCTTTCACATATTCCAAACGGCGCGCGAGTTTATCTCACTGTCGATCTCGACGGCTTCGATCCCGCGTTTGCACCCGGCGTGTCGCATCCGGTTCCCGGCGGTTTGACGCCAAGGCAAGTGCTCAACTTCATTCAAAACGCGCCATGGAAATTGGTCGGCATGGATGCGGTGGAAGTCAATCCGGATTTGGATGTCAACGATCAAACGGCGATTCTTGCCGCGAGGGTGCTGCACGAGGGGATGGGGTGTGCGGCAAGACAGATTTAAAATTGTAAATTTTCAATTGAAAATTTTAAATGAGAGGAGGAAGACATGCATACCAGCCGCAAATTACGGTGGTGGCTTTTTTCTATCGTGTTGTTTCCGATTGCCGTGCACGCCCAAGACACCATCCGCTTCACTCCCAAAATCGGTTATCAAGCCTTCAAAGTGCGCGAGCCGGTGTTGCGCATGCAGCCCGGCCAGGTGCTCGTCAGTGAAACGTTGATGGGCGGCTATTACACCGAAGAAGGCGGCGCGTGGCCCGGCGAAGTCGGCCCGATTTATATCGAAGGCGCGACCCCGAAAGATCAGCTCGTTATCAAGCTGCTGAAAGTTCGTCCCAATCGCGATCTCGCGCCAGCCCGGGTCAATCCCAACTTCGGCGGCCTCGCCAGTGACGTGCGCGTGCGCATGCTGAATCCGCCGATACCGGATATTCGTTTTCTCTGGCGGCTCGACCGCAAGCGCAATCTCGGCGTGCTCGAATTGCCCAAAAGCCGTCTTGGAAAAATCGAAGCGCCGCTTGCGCCAATGCTCGGCCGCGTCGCCGTTGCACCGAAGAATGAGGAATCTTTTCCCGGCCTTTGGCCCGGTGATTTTGGCGGCAACATGGATGCGACGGAGATTCGCGAAGGTGTCACCGTGTACTTGCCGATCTTTCACGAGGGCGCATATTTTTATTTCGGCGACGGTCACGCCTTGCAAGGCCACGGTGAGATCGCCGGCACTGGCCTGGAAGCGACGATGGACGTGATCCTGCAATTCGATCTCATCAAAAACAAGCCCATTGACTGGCCGCGCATAGAGGATGAGAACCACCTCATGGTCGCCGGCAGCGGCCGCCCGCTCATCGACGCATTCCGTTTGGCGCATGTCGAGTTGATCGAGTGGCTCGAACAGGATTACGGTTTCGACCGCTGGGAAGCCTATCAAGTGCTCTCGCAAGTTGGCACCAGCACCGTCGCCAATATTGTCGATCCGCAATACACGGTGGTGGCGAAATTTCCGAAGAAATTTTTGCCACAGCCCGAAGCCCAATCTCTTTTCGGCGCGCCACTTTATTCAATTGAAATCGCTTCCGCAGAAAAAGCGAAATTGGATTCCAATCTCGCGGTCGCTCGAATCGAGTACGACAAAAATCCCAATGACCCCGAGCGCATCATCTGGCTGGGTCGCCGGCTTGCCTATTTGTGGCGCTATCGTGATGCAATTGAGGTTTACTCCAAAGGCGTTGCGCTGCATCCCAACTACGCCAAGTTTTACCGCCATCGCGGCCATCGCTACATCACGGTTCGCGAGTTCGATAAAGCCATCGCTGATCTCGAAAAAGCCGCCAAACTCATTCGCGGTGTGCCCGATGAAATCGAGCCCGACGGTGCGCCGAATCAGTACAACATTCCAACGAGCACGTCGCACTCGAATATTTGGTATCATCTCGGTTTGGCGTATTATCTCAAAGGCGATTTCAAAAACGCGCTACGCTGCTATCAGGAGTGCATGAAATTTTCCAAAATCAACGACGACATGCTCTGCGCTACGAGCGATTGGTTGTACATGACCTACCGCCGCCTCGGACGAGTTGACGACGCAAAAAAAGTTCTCGAGCCGATTCACGAGAATATGAAAATACTCGAAAATTTTTCCTACCACAAACGCTTGCTGATGTACAAAGGGATCATCGCGCCGGATTCTTTGCTTGATACGAAAAATGCCACCGATCTCGACATTGCCACACAAGGCTACGGCGTGGGGAATTGGTATTTTTACAACGGCCAAGCAGAAAAGGCGAGGGAAATTTTTGAGAAGGTGATTAAAGGAAAATATTGGG
>JBOHQZ010000208.1:0-8917 GCA_050732275.1 bacterium | reverse complement strand
AATCAAAAAAGATCCCGCCACGGTGGGATGACAACTTGGTTTAGTGAACATTGACTAGGACAACTACAAACCTTTATCGGATCACCACAAACTTGACGATCTTGCGCCGGCCTTTGCGACCGGGCACCTCCGTTAGATCCGTCACTACGGCAATATAAACGCCGCTGACGACGATTTGATTGGAAGAAGTCGTGCAATTCCAATACGCATCACCGCTGCCGTCGGTATGCTCGAGGGTTTGAATCAGCTCACCGCTTTCCGTAAAAATCTGGATGGTGCTCTGGCCGGGGATATTGAAAAAGCCAATCTTGTCCGGCTCGCCGGGGAAGCGCAAGCGATTCGGATCGGCGCCGAGACTGAACGGATTGGGCACCACTCGAATGGAATCCATGCTGGTGGGATCAGTGCGCACGCCTTCCGGCCGTTTGAGATTCGCCGGATCATAAGCTTGCGAATAATACCGGCTGCTCTTTAAAGCGCCCCTTGGCGTTAAGCCGGCGCCGTTATTATCAGCCGGATCGCCAACCGAGACGATGTAATAGTAATACGCCACGCCGCGAGACAAATTCTGGTCGTCATAACTCCGCTCGCCGGGGCCGGCGGCATAGATGAGCCGGTACGTGCTGTCAACCTCACCGGTGGCGCGGTAAATCTCGAATCCGCTCAGGTTGCGGTCACCGCCTTCATAGAGTTGCCAGGACAACGAGATGCGGTCGCCGCCGCCATTCACGGTAAAGTTTTGGGGCGGCAACGGCGGCCGCGGAATGTTATAACCGGATTGAAAATTGGCGATGGCGCGGCGGAAGGTTTGGAACAAAGAATCTTTGCCGGTCAAAACCCATTGGTTCTTGACTCTGGCGGTGATTTCACCTCTTTTATATTGCCGGCCGATCCTCTCCTGCATCTCGCGGCTCAAACCGCCGGCGCCTTCGGCCATGACGAGATGAATGCTCTCTCCGGGTTTTAATGTATAAGGCCCGTAGCCGTTGCAATTCGAGAATCCGCCCGGCGTGCCGAGCGCGGGATCGCCGGTTGGCTCATCGAACCTTCCTTGCGGCTCGACCACGTCGGCGTGGCGAGGCGACATGTGGCCGGCTGACATCCACCCATATTCCGAAGTCATTTTCGTTGTATTGTAGGCATCATTGTTTGAGGTATTTGGATCATCGGAACCACGATAGCTCGTGGTCGAAGGTTGCCCGAAATCATCCGTTTTATCCGTCGCCGACTTGTCGGCGTGAAGCGTCACGATGCCGACAAACTGGGTGGCGCCCAGGCGTCCGGTGGTGTCGGCTCTGGTGGTAAATTTGGTGCCATCCCATCCCCAGATCGGTCCGCCGATATTGTCATAAGTAGTGAAGAAAGGGTATTTCCCATGCCAGGCAAATTGCGCGCGGAATCTTTCATTGGGTGGGTCAGTCTTCACGCCGTCGCCGCGGGTGTCGATCATGGTATTGATGCCCCAACCGGTGGCATTGCCGATCACGTAGCGGGTTTGCTGGCACACGGAATAGCGGTATTGGAAAAAGAAATAAACGCCTTCCAAAGTTTGGTTGGGCAATTCGATTTCGGCATCATCGTCCACATTGCCGGTGTTGGTAAAAACATAGTCGTAGACGATATAGTTATCATGATACTGCTGGCTGAACTGAAAAATCTTGCGCGTCATGGTGATGCCGGTCTGGCTGTTGACCACATTGACGATCATGCGATCGGGCTGGAGCGATGGGTCGACGCGGTCGTTGTCCACCGTGGCTTCGCTTGCCGAGAACGAGCCATCGACAGAGACTTCGGGCGGCTCGAAGCGGCTGGTCATTTCGAACTGCATCGGAAAAAATTCGCGGGCGCCGGTGACGCGCGGACCAACGTGCACGACTTTATGCGGAAAATAAAGGCTTTTTTCGTCGGTGAAGTCTTTGACGCCGATCCATAATCCTTTGGCGGCTTCCAGGTCCTGATATTGGTAGATCGCCGGCCAGCGCAATCCATCTTGTTGAACTTTGACCCGGCCTTCCTCGATTTCACAGCCGATCTCAGAGTACCAGCTTTGGAGCGATCCGGCCGACATCCATTTAATGACATATTGGGCAAAGTTATCGCGCGGAGCGGCCAAAAGCCAGGCCAGGCAAAGCCAGCCAGCTAGAGGAAAAACCCGTTTGGTGCGAGAGACGTGGTTCATGATTCCCTCGATTTGATATGAGCCAAGAGACGGCATACGCCTGCTTTATTTTAAAATATCAAAAGTGACATTCACCCCAAAGAAGACATCCCGTGGATTGAGAAAGGTCAAAAATTCCTGATTGGGCATGTCAATGTACGATTTGTTTTTGCGCCATTTTTCCTTGGTCGCTTCGTCGGCATTCGGATCCCACGGGATATACGGGCCGGTGCGATAATCGCCGGGACGATCATTGCCTGGAATATTGCCATAACCCAGCGGATCACCGATTTCTTTGGGCAGATGCAGAGATTTCATGTAGGCTTCGAAATCTTTGGAATCAACAAATCCGGTTCCAATGCTGCCGAAGGCAGTCAGAGGATTGTACGTCGCTGTCATTTGCTTGATGTTGAACACGTTATTAATGTCCATGAACAATTGAATATTAGCAGTGGATATTTTCAGCGTTTTGCTCAACCGCAGATCGACATTGTAGGTATCGGTCCACTTGACATTGTTGACGATTCCAGGTATGCTGCCGCCGCCGGCCCAGGTGAAGTGGAATCCGGATCGCCAAGCGCCTAAAATATTCAACCGAACATCCGCCAGCGGATGAAATCCGGCAAGCCTCGGCCCAAACGCCGACGGCGAGAAGAGATAGATATTGGCGCGGGCATAAGGCCGGGCAAGCGGCTTCTGTTGTTGCGCTTGCGTGCGCGTATCGCGTTCGATCTCGCGTTGCCTCGCCGTGTTGGCGCTGTACTCATTGAAGCCAAAATTGCCGGAGGTGTTGACCTGATACGTATAATTGAGGAATCCCTGCACCCAATTGCCGCGATTCTTCGTCAACGTCAGCTCGAAACCGCGAATATCTTCATAATTGTTGGGCTCGGTGACTTGATAATTGACGGTGGAGAGATCCCGGCTGGCATATCTGACCAATCTTGACTGCAACGACACATCTTTGTAGTATCCTGCCAGCCGAACGAGAAACTGATCGGCAATATTTTGCTCATAGCCTAATTCATAAGCCACCGTTTTGGGCAATGGATTGTTCGGATTGGCCAGTCGGGTGACGAGATTATTGTCAGAAAATCTGCGGACAAGATAGAGATCTTCCGGAAGCGGCAATTGCCGGAAATGCCCGTAATTGAAATAGAGCTTGCTATTCACCGTAATCGGAAAGGCCACGCCGAGCCGCGGGCTGAGATCAAAGTTGTGCTTGGTCGATTCTTTTTGCAGCAGCGTATCGAGTCCCAACGATCTTGAGGCTGAAAAGGCATTGTTGTACGGATCATAAACATACCACTGGCCCCCGGCATGAGAGTAGTCAAGACGCAAGCCGAGGTTTGCGATCATGCCCTGAAATTCCAGCTTGTCCTGAACATAGAAAGCGCCGCGCTTAGGAAAGGTATGCCATTTGGAACGGGAGCGGCCGCTAGGCAGGAACTCATCAACCGAGGCATAATTGACGTTATTGTCAGTATGCACAAATTCCACCCCGGCTTTGAGTTGATTAAAGCGGTCGATCTGGCTGCTGAAATCAATTTTCGCCGAATAGACGGTCACTTCGCTACTGTCGCGCGAGTTGCTCATGCCGACGCCGGAGCGCATACCGCTACCAATGCCAAAAGCCGGGCGTGGCTCAAAGCCAAAAGGTCCTTCATCAACATAATAATTGTTGCCGAACAAGTAAACCCGGGAAGTATCGCGGCCACGTCCGGGACGGGTCTCGTAGCTGGAGGCAAAACGGCTCAAGGTTGCTTCATAAAATGTCGACGAATTCAAAACATGCGTAAACCTGGCGCCAAGACTGGTGCGCATGATCGTAGTGGGCGCCCAATAATCGGTGGCAAAAATTCTCGTGTCAATGAAGCTGACCCGGTTCAACTCGTCAGCGATACTTTCAGGGGAGCGGAAGATACCGGCCAGGCCGGCATTGTTGTTGTTTGTGCCGGTCGACCGCCCCCGAATACCTTCCATGACCAATTTCATTCCGGAGCCGATTTCGGCGGTGACTTTCAACTGGCCGCTATAATCCCGATAGCCATCTTTCGAGAGCGGAATGACATACATTTCCTGGGCGGTGCGGTACGAGGCCCAAAAACGCATATTCCCGAGCCTCTCGCTCACGAGCGGTATTGGCCCGCCGACACTCATATCGAAATCATAATCCGGATCAACAATGTCGAGGTTTCTTCGATGTTGCCACAAGAAGAGCCGCTGTGCAGCCTCCGGGGTCAGGTCGTTGGTCGGGTCATTGTCTTTCAAGGTTTTGAGAGCGATGGAATTCCACCCCTCGAATTCCTGATGTTGCTGTTGAGTTTTTTCATCCCAGGCGCCGTTTTTGGTTCCGTTCCAGGCCACCGCATCATCGACGTACGGACGTATCCAGTATGAATTGGGGTCATTTGGTGAATGGCCAAAATGTTTTTGCGTTGCCGGGCTGTAACGGGTGAGAACGTTGAGGGTGTAGCGATCTCTTTTGCCTTCCTTGGTTACAACATTGATCAAGCCAGAACGGATATTGCCATATTCGGCATTAAAACCGCCGCTTTGAATATTGATTTCCTCAATCGCGGTAAAGGGGATGGCGGTGTACGGCGTATTATCACGCTCATCACGCAGCGTGATGCCATTGACCATAAACGCCGTTTGACTCGCACCTCCGCCACGAATTTCCAAGCCGCGCACACCGGCTTGCAAGCCGACTATGCCGGCGACATTCACGACCGGAAGGGATTTCACTTCCTCAATATTCAGATTGGCCTGGCTGGCGGCAATGTCTTTCACAACGATCGGCCGCTGCGCGATGATGACGACTTCTTCGCCGGCAACGACTTCCTGCTTCAATTTGAAATTGATCTCGGTCGTGAGGTCGATTTTCACCACCACCTCGGTCGCTCGTTGAGCCGTATAGCCGATGTAGCTGGCCTTGACCGTGTACGAGCCCGGTGGAACATTGAGAATCACGAAATAGCCATCAACGTTGGTGACGGCGCCCATCGTGGTTCCTTCGAGAACGACATTGACGCCCGGCAACGGCTCGCCATTATCAGCGTCCGTAATCGTGCCGGTGATTTTTCCGGTGGTGCCGGCGAAAATGAATGGAATGGGCAAAATGAGGGCGATGAGGGCGAGAAGCGAAATTTTCTTCATTAAAACCATCCTCCTTCCTCTTGAAATTTTCAGTATTACACAAATGGAGAGAGCAGCGTGACGTTTTGGCGGCACTGGATTGGTCGTGCTATATCATCGGACGTTATTTATATTCGTTTCGGATAACGTCTATTGTAATAAGCCATTTTCTAAGAAAAGCACAACGACTCGCGCGGCACGAAGGAAAGACCAGCTTACAACCGGAAGCTCATAGAGGTAAATAGCACAGCGAGATATAAGCGGGCATAATATAGCAAATAGTTAAAAACTTGTCAAGATGATTTTGCAAATTTTTTTTACGAACTGATTGGCACCAACCAAATACTAAAACCAACTGTGCCATCATTTTAAGCCAAGTCTTTTGAACCGCTGCCATTCACCCTGCTTAGAAAAGACAATTGTCGTGCCGGAATGTTTAAAATGTGCGGCAATATTATCATGCACTTGGATGGGCAGAAATTTGGCCTGTACGGAAACATGGAAAGGCAAAATTCAGGCAAACACCTCTCCCGCGTGGTTAAAATGAACTCATGCAGTTTTTCGTAATCGCCATCGATGATCGCTTGATAGAGTGATTTGCCAAAAAACTTATTTGGCCGCAGCAACCATTTATTGAAAGCAGCAGGATTAGTCAAACCACGAAAAGCCTCCGTTACATCATTATTGAAGTCAAAATCGTGAGAACCAGGTTCACGCAGTTTAGAATGAAAAATTATTTTAACTTGAATTCCTGGCCTGTGGCAGGGCAGGGATTTTGACTCTCTTTCTTTTTAAAAACCTTGTAACCTTCCCGCTGCGGTTACGTAAAAGTTTGTGCATTTCACAGTACAGGGAAATACTTTTATTATCTGAACATAAAATTGGAGTCAACCATGCGCCGGTCAGCCAAAGTTCTCGGATTTCTTGCTATCATTGGATTTGCGCTCGCCAATCTTGGCTGCAGCAAAGATTCCCAATCCAAGCCGAAAAACGACGACAAAGCCAGCGCTGCCATTCCGGTCGAGGTTGCGCACGTGGAAACCGGCAGCATTGCCGCTTACTTTACCGGCACGGCGACTTTGGAAGCCGAAGAAGATGCCTCCGTCGTCGCCAAGGTGGGAGGCGTCGTGAAGCAGATTCTCGTCGAAGAGGGCGTCAACGTCAAAGCCGGACAAATTCTCGCTAAGCTGGACGATGAGAGATCCGCCGTGCAGCTCGCACAAGCTGAAGCCAATTTGCGCAAGCTGGAAAATGATTTTCATCGTCACGAAGAGCTGTTCAACAAGAAGCTGATCAGCGCCGAAGTTTATCAACGCGCCAAGTTTGAACACGAGTCACAAAAGGCGGCGTTCGACATGACCAAGCTCGAGTACGATTACGCTGCGATTCGCGCGCCGATCAGCGGCGTCGTCGCGCAACGCATGATCAAAGTCGGGAATATGGTTTTGCCGAATACGCCAACGTTTCGCATTACGGATTTCGATCCGTTGCTGGCGGTGCTGCACGTGCCGGAGCGGGAGATGAGCAAGCTGCGCGTCGGCCAGCCGGCGTCGCTCACGGTCGATGCCATTGCCGGCACTGATTTCTCCGGACGCATCGCACGCGTGAGTCCGGTCGTCGATCCCACCACCGGCACGATCAAAGTCACCGTCGAAGTGCGCGATCCCTCAAGGCAGCTTAAAGCCGGCATGTTTGGGCGCGTCAACATCGTTCATGATGTTCATCAAAATGCCTTGTTGGTCCCCAAAGGCGCCGTCCTTGCCGAAGACGCGGAATCCGCCATTTTTGTCGTGCAAGATAGTTTGGCCTACCGAAAATTGGTGAAAACCGGATACGTGAATGGCGCGCATATTGAGATTCTCGAAGGACTCAAAGCCGGCGAGAAAATTGTGACGACGGGACAGGGCAGTTTGAAAGACAGTTCTAAAGTTGAAGTGGTGAAAAACTGAGTTTTCAGTGTTCAGTAAACAGTATTCAGTGAGAAGGATGCCATGAGTTATTTGCCCTATGCAGAGAGTTTTCGCGATCTCTTGGTTTATCAAAAGGCCAAAGCGTTGGCAAAGGAAATTTTTCAGTTATCGAAAAATTTTCCGCGGGAAGAGGCCTATTCGCTTACTGACCAGATTCGTCGTTGCTCGCGATCTATTGGGGCGCAAATTTCCGAAGCTTGGGCGAAAAGACTTTATGAAAAACATTTCATCAGCAAGTTGACCGATGCAGACGGCGAACAGAATGAGACACAACATTGGATCGATACCGCCGCGGATTGTGGATATCTGAACGAAAAGCAAGCCCCTTCACTTTTAAACCAATGCAAAGAAATTGGACGCCTGCTTGGCGGCATGATCGCCAAATCAGAACGATTCTGTTCGCCTGCACCCACGACTGTAATTCGCGAAGATGCAGAAGAATATTTTACCCGCAATAAAAAGACGAATCACTGACCACCGAAAACTGATTACTGCAAACTGAATACTGAATACTGTTCACTAAAAAGTTCCGGTAAAAATGAATCTTGTAGACATCTCCATCCGCCGTCGCGTGACGATTTCGATGTTCACGCTGGCGATTCTTCTCTTCGGTTTCGTCTCGTTCTTCCGGCTGAAAATAAATTTGCTGCCCGATCTCACCTATCCGGCGCTGACCATTCGTACGGAATATCCCGGCGCGGCGCCTGCCGAAATCGAAAATCTTATCACCAAGCCGATTGAAGAGGCGCTCGGCGTCGTCAAAAACGTGCAGCAAGTGCGCTCGATTTCGCGCTCCGGCCAATCCGACGTGCTGCTCGAGTTTGCGTGGGGCACGAATATGGATTACGCCCGCCTCGACGTGCGCGAGAAACTCGATGTGTTGCAACTGCCGCTGGAAGTCGAGAAGCCCGTCATTCTTCGCTTCGATCCTTCGCTTGATCCCATCATGCGCTTTGGCTTTTTCCGGCGCGAAGGCTCGCAGTTGGCGGACGACTCTAAAAACCGCGCACCTAAAGTCGAGTTGGTGAGCTCTAACAACGACGCGAATGGCCGTTTTAACGAAGACGAGCTGAAATACTTGCGGCGTTTTGCCGACGAAGAAATCAAAAAAGATTTGGAATCCGCGCTCGGCGTCGCGGCGGTCAAAGTCAGTGGCGGCTTGGAGGACGAAATTCAGGTCTCGGTGGATCAGGCGCGACTGGCGCAACTGCAATTGCCGCTCGAAAATGTGATCCAACAGCTCCGCGCCGAGAATGTTAATCTCTCTGGTGGACGTCTCGAAGAAGGTGTGCAGCAATATCTCGTGCGCACGTTGAACCAATTTCGCTCGGTCGAGGAGTTCGGCAACGTCATCGTCGCGAATCGTGAGAGCAAGCCGATTTATTTGCGCGATGTCGCCGTTGTTCGTCACGGCTACAAAGAACGCGAAGCCATCACGCGCCTCAACGGTATCGAAGCGGTGGAAGTGGCTATATATAAGGAAGGCGATGCCAATACCGTCGCAGTCGCCCGTGAAGTGGAAAAGCGGCTCACCCAAATACGCAAAAGTTTGCCGGCCAATCTCGAGCTGGTCAACGTTTACGACCAATCCACTTTCATCCGGCAGGCTGTGGGCGAAGTGATCGACGCCGGACTCGTCGGTGGCTTGCTC
>JBOHQZ010000207.1:0-8944 GCA_050732275.1 bacterium | reverse complement strand
ACCGCCAACGTCGAGCACGTTCATTCCGGCTGCCATTCCGGCGCGGTGGGCGAGCCTTCGGGTTGATTCTGTACCGCCGGTATGAAATTGGTCCGCCGGAGCAAGATCATCCACAGTCGGTGCTTCGACATTTTTTCCCGCCGCGCGCAATGCGGTTAGGATGAGCGCAGCAAGATCGTGGCGTTGGTAATGTTCGCTTATGGATTGGGCATTTGAGTGATGGTTCATGGCTTTGCAGTTGATTTTAAGATTGCCATTGCGAGGAAGTGGACATATACGACATTCCATGTCTCACACTCAGGAGAATCTACAATTTTGAGAGAGTCGATTCACGGTCTTCTCTCTCTTTCAACCTCCTCAAGCAGATTCTTCAGTTCAGCATCGGCTCGGGGACTCGTCAGATCGACATTGTCGAGATGCTGATACCACCGATCTTTAGTCGCGGAAGAGACATCACGACATGTCGAAATCTGCTCTAACGTAGAGGCCTCATTTGGCCACATAAGCACAACATCAAAGCAACAAGGTCCAACTACTAACCATAAGTAATACTACCGGAACGTATTTCTTCAAATGATGGAGCATTTTTAGAAGTCTGCCTTGATTTTTCATAAGAATATGCTGTAAACGTACTGTCTATCTGTTCCCAGCAATTTGTTGTATCTTCATTGCAAGTTAATCCTACGCCGGAAAGCTCTCCGTCGGGGCCGCATTTTTCCTGATTGCGCTCCAGACCCAGATTTTGTCCATCTTCCCCAGGCAAATAACCGGTGCCACCCTTTCCAAGCGACGTAACAAGTGTTTTGACACATCCTCCCTTGCCTGGCGGATTACCATTTCCGCCGGAGGCGCCAATAAATGGTGGAAGCCAATTCCTCGCTGTCCAGAGATCTCCACCTCGACCCCCTCTTGCACCGGAACGGTTGGGCACATTTCCGCCAATCGCCAGAACGGTTCCTGAAGACCCGCCATTCCCGCCAGGACAACCGTCAGAACGATTTGCGCCTTCGCCTCCAGAACCGCTTATGACTCCAAAAATGGGAGTCTTGAAACCCAAAATAGGTTGAAACGGTAAAGCCAATTCATCAAGCAACCGAGTTTGGGCCACTTCGCTGTTGCCTCCGTCGCCGCCTATAGCGCTCTGAAATAATACGCCTTCAAGAACATCGCCGCCGTTACCTCCGCGTCCCACAACATCGCCACCATCAGCGCCGTTGATAGGGCCTCCACTATCAGGATGAGCTCCATGCCAACGAAAGTTACCTATGACCATATACTCGCCACCTTCACCTCCCTGGACAAGACCGACCGGTAATGGTGAAGGAAAAATATCGCCACCGTTTCCACCTGTCACCGAGACCGAAGCGATTGGCTTACCTCGTTCGTTAATCACACGGCCCGACCAATATGTTGCAAAACCACCTTTACCGCCGACAATTGCCCCATTCCCTCCGTCTCCCCCGCGGAAAATGATTTCTTGTAGCGGATACGTTTTCCGTATTTCTGTGTGTCTATGAAAAATACCTACTTTATCATTGTCCCATATAACATTTCCCCCTTTTTCTCTTGGAGATCCGAAAGGATGATTTTCCCTCCGTGAGCGCGGATGATAATGTCACCGCCGGGTGCTCCAACTCCGCTAACATACCTGCCTTGAGAAACAACAATCAATTCATCTTGAGCATGCCTGCCATTTCCAGACTGGATTTGAGCGCCGCGACCAATTGAAATCGTGGCACCCGGACGATCCAAAATAAAGAAGAGACGAATGCCTTGCTGCGCCGCCGGTTTGCTCAACGCCGAGTTTTTGCCGTGAACAACTTTCTTGCCCATGAAGGAAGTCGTGCCTGCACTGAGCGAAGCCGAAGTGGAATCCTTCTTTACCATTACTTTCCCGGTAATACGAATGTCTCCGCTTTCGGCGCGCAGAGTAAAATCTCCCGGACGGCTCGGCTTGATTATCAAATCCCCGGCGATGTCAATCCCCTCGCTGGCGATGATCTCGAAGCCGGCAGGGAATTCTTTGGTTTCTCCTTTCGGCAGTACGTAGCTCGTCACCTTCAACTGCGTATCGGTGCGAATGGGGTCGTTTTGCTCCGGTGCGGTGGGCTTTTTCGCGCATGATAGCGCGAGCAGACAACAAAGTAGCAAAGCCGAGCCGAAGTGGATATATTGGCGGTCAGATAAAAGGTGCAATATGATTGTTTTTGTATTCATGATCTGCCTTCTCCTGAAAGTCATGGAGTGGGGCGGCTGGATAAACGAAATATAGCTCGCGTGGCTGAACGCATCAACTCCATGAAGATGTGAGGAGAAACCTCATGTTAATGTGAGCGGGTAGCCGGATTTGCGATGAGAGAAAAAGTCCGGGACCAGATGCCTGATTTCACTTCCTGACCACGTACCAGTTGTTCGCAAAGTCGTGCGCCAGTTGATTGGTTTCAATAGAGCGGAAGCCGGCTTTTTGAAGATACTCGCGCGTCTTTTCTTCGCCCCACATCGTGCCCAGCCCCTCGCCACCTTGCGCCAGCGAGACGGTCATGCAGTACATGGTCGAAGCAGTGTATAGGAATGTGCCCATCGGGTGTCCGATGTCGGTGTAGACGTGGCTCGATCCCCGGATGTCCTGCATCAAGTACACCCCGTCGGCTTTCAAGGCGCGATGGATGCCTTTCAGCACGTTGAGCGGTTTGGCCTGATCGTGGATGGCGTCAAACGTGGTGATGAAGTCAAAGGCCTCAGGCTCGGCGGTTTCGTGGAAATCGCTCAGATCACGGATGGTAAACTCGGTATTCCGCTGACCCTTTTGCGCCGCCTCGCCGCGTGCATTCCCAATCGCCTCCGGCGAGAGATCCACCCCAGTAAACCGGCTGCTCGGATATAGTTCGGCCAGCCGATTGAGGACGCGGCCACTGCCGCAGCCGACATCCAACATGCGGATGCCTTTGGCAAGCTGGCCGGTCAACCCCGGCACGAGCGGCAGGATGTGCGTTTCGAGAGATGACAGCACGGTCTGCCCGCTGTCTTCCGCCAGTACGGCGTGGAAGCGCGGAAACTTTTCGTAGGGAACGCCGCCGCCCTTCTTGAAGCATTCAACAATTTCATCCTCCACACCCGCGAAGACGTGGATATACTGGGTAAAAACGGCGATGTTATCCCTCGGCACCGCGCGAGTCAGGTACGCCGCACGTCCCGCTGGCAACCTGTAATGGATGCTGGTCGGATCAACTTCGATCACACCCGCCATGACCATCGCGCCAAGCCACTCACGTGCATAGCGTTCGTTTAATCCGGCTTTGCGCGCGATCTCTTCAGAACCCGCCGTGTCGCCCTTGTGCCGGAGCACAAGCGCCATGGCGAAATGGCTTCCACCATAGGCGCCGTCGTGATCGATCATCTGCGCCGTGGTGTATTCCGCCAGCTCCCACTCGCCCGCTTCTCTGGTGCTGCGAGCAATTGATTCGAGGCGGAACAACGTTTGTATCCACGCGTCAGGACCGGGCGTTGCGCGCAACGCCCGCTGGACGTCCTTCAGCGCCTTCCGTCCATCATCCACCTTGCCCGTTCTGATGAGCAATTCACCATGCAAGGCTTCGACCCAGGGCGCAACGATGGCGCGGTTTGCTATGATTCCAGGCGTCACCCGTGGAACCGCCTCGAGCTCTCGTTGCGCGTCTTCAAGCGACTGGCGCGCCGCCTCGATGCGACCGAGTCCGATCAGTGCCTGCCCGGCGAGCGCGTGACCCACGGTCCGCGCTTGCGCATGTTGCAGGAGCGTCATGGCTCGCGCCGCCTCCAGCGCTTCTTTGTATCGGGCGCGATGGATAAGGAAGCTTGGACGCTCCCGCCTTGTTATAAGCGACATGTCTTGCGACGTCCTCAAGATTCTCCATCGCGGCAAGCTGTTTCTCGCGGATCTCGATGCGGCGGCGCTCACGGTCACTGACGCGTGATGCGAGGGCCTTTGCCCTCTCCAAGAACCGCTTTGCGGCATCCGGGTTTTCGAGGCCGGAGTAAACACGGCTCAGACCAATGTACGCCATAGCCAGGTTGGGATCAAGACGAAGAGCTTGATGGAAGGCCCTCGCTGCCTCGATCCACACGTACGATTCGAGATAATTGAGTCCCTGATCGTAGAACGCTTGGGCTTGCGCCGATGTGGTTGTGACCGCATCGTGCGAGTTGCCGACGCCGCTTCGAAGTGCAACGACGCGCTCCAGGAGCTCGACTGGGATATAACTTGGAGGCGCGGTACAAGCGGCATGGGAATCGTCCTGTGCAATCGAAGAGCCACTACAAACAAAGATGAAAGCAATGACGATAATGTTGTGGAAAATAGAACGAGATCGAATCATAAACGTCTCCAAAGTGATGAACTGTCTGGCAGCGATCGTTTCCCTTACTATAGACATGAGTAATTCATAAAAAGTCCGACACCGCCCGGGCTGTTACTTTTTAACTGCGGAGAAGTTGAAGTTATGCTCGGTTCTAATAAGCATACGGCCCGGGCGGTAACTTTTTACGAGTTCCTCAGCCATGTGAAACCTGAAAGATGTTCTTGCCAATTGATTAGCCTCCGCTCGCATGACGCGATAAAGCCGTCCGAAAGATTTATCGAACGTGCAGCATCTTGCGCGTTGATACAAACTCACCTGCTTTCATTTGATAAAAGTAAATTCCACTCGCGATGCCGGTCGCATCAAAGCTCACGCGATAAATTCCTGCCGGCTTTTTCTCATTCACCAGCGTCGTCACTTCTCTTCCCAACACGTCATACGCTTTCAAACTCACAAACTGATCACTGGCCACGGAATACTGAATACTGGTCACTGGATTGAATGGGTTCGGATAATTCTGCCGCAATTCAAATGAAACTGGCGTGGTCTCCTCTCGTTCTTCCACAGCCGTGGCTGGAGTAAGTTTGATTTCATAAACGCCGAGCGCCGCTACCGGGCCGTTTTGATTCGCCGCCGGGTTGAGAAAACCGGAGAGCGTGATTACGACGTAGCTATTGGCTTTGTTCGAAACGTCGAGCGTGTGCGTGCCAAGCTTTTGTTTATCGCTGCTGCGCAACACATCAACTGTGTACGAGCCTGCGGCGATGCTGATTGACTGACTCGCGGCGCCGTAATTCAAATTCGAAACCATTGTGTCATCATTCGTGGCCACAAGATCAACGGTTGGCGCATCGGTCACGGCGTGCGCGAACACGACGCGCACTTCATTGGCGCGATTCGTGAGTATCGGCAAATCCTGCAGCAGCATGGTTGCGCGGATGGAATAGCCCTCGGGGTTGGGCGCAAACGCGGTGGTGTCATCGACGCCCATGAGCATGAGCATTTGCGGATTCTCGCTCGTGACCACGATGTCATTGTAAGTCGCCAATGGCTGGCTCAAATCTTCGACATCGTAGTGACGCAGGGTAAAAGGCTCCAGATAAGGCAGCGCCGGAAGCTCTGCGGCTTCGCCAAAGCCGAGATTGTCGAAAATAATTTCATCTTGTGGCGAGGCGGCTTTGCCAATGCCGGTTGAGCAAAAGTCCAACGAAGTAGTCAGCACCACGCGACTGCGCCGTCCTGGGCCGGAACTTCTCCCACTGCTGTAAGCAACAATGGCGACGCCGTTGCCCCGGCTCGTATACGGCCGCAGGCATTTCCACTTGGCGAGCGCCGCCGCGTTTTTATTTCCGGCTTGGGTGAATGCGCCGCCGACATACAACACTTCGCTCGCCGAGTTGCGCGGACAGGGCCACAACGAAGCGAGGCTGTACACAAAGTCGTTCGTGCCGCTGCCGAGCGTATCCCATTGGGAGGCGACGCCGGGATAATTCGTGCGCTCGAACACGGCAATGTGATTTACGGCTTTCACGCTGTTGTTGGAATTGGTGGCTTCGGTGAAT
The DNA here is from genome assembly GCA_050732275.1 of bacterium. Taxonomy (GTDB): domain Bacteria; phylum Zhuqueibacterota; class Zhuqueibacteria; order Zhuqueibacterales; family Zhuqueibacteraceae; genus Zhuqueibacter. The sequence continues at coordinate 3,045 of JBOHQZ010000207.1, read as the reverse complement.
TCGCCGCCGGCGTAAATTTGCGTGCGATCAAACGAGGGCGCAATCGTCGTCACCGCGCCGTTCACACCATTGCCGAGCTTTTGCCAGCGATGGCCATCCCACATCGCGATGCGATCGATATTCTCGAGACTGCCGTCGTCATTGTATCCGGTACGAAAGCGCCCGCCAACATAAAGTGGGTCATAATAGGATTGGCCCGGAAGCGCAAGTGCAAGCACCTCATCATCCGTGCCGTCGCCCACCGGTCGCCATTTTTGATCACGGCCATCCCACAGCATGAGATTGCGACAGGCCACTCTGCTGCCATCGGCGTTATATGCCTCGCTGAAACTTCCACCGACATAGACATTGATCCAGGAATAGTTCAGCACGCTTCCGGCGATGCCGATGGCAAGTGCGCGCACCTCCGGCGTGTAGGCACTGAGAAAGCCTTGGCCGAGCGGCTCCCACTGCTGCGAAAAGAAATCCCATTTGGCGATGCGAGCCGCCAACGGTCCGTTGATGACGCGCGTGAACGCGCCGCCGGCGTAAAGCTCAGACCTGGCGTACGCCAACGCATACACCGGGCCGTCAAATCCACCGATGGAAAACCAACGCTGCTGGCGCTCACTCCAAAACGCGAGGTTGGCAACACTCACCAAGCTGCCATCGGGATTGACCGCTTCGGAAAATTCGCCGCCGATAAACACGCCAAGCTCAGGAATGCCGAGACCTTGGGGAGCGCCGACGGGCTGAATGGCATAAACCGGCCCGTTCACGCCGCCGAGCGCTTGCCAAACCGCGCCATCAAAGCGCGCGATGTTGCTAGCCGCGACGCCGTCGATCGCAGCGAACAAGCCGCCGGCATAGAAGTGCATCGAATGCACGGGATCATCCGACGCGACGGCGTAAATTTCTCCACCGGGCGCGCCGATGGGCGTGGTGAGCGGCTGCCAGCGCCCTTGATTCCACAAAGCGTTATTGCGAATTTTTTCCGTCACGCCCAAGAAAGGATTCTCGAATTCTTCATACTTGCCGCCGAGATAGAGATATTCGCCGCTCACAAATTGCGGATTCGCAGCGATCGTGTTGAGCTCTGTGACCCCCAAACTTTGAGCAATGCGGCTCCACGCTGTACCGTTCCAGCGCTCGACGGCCGTTTTGCCGGTGTTATAATTTAAGAACAACGAAAAAAGACGTCCCGAGTTGTCATAGGCCAATTTCATGACCGCGATATTTTGAGTTGGCGCGAGATTGCTCCACCGGCTGCCATCCCACTTCACCACCGGGCCGGCAGCAGTCGAGCCATCATTGTTGAGCATCGCGTCGACGTTACCCGCGCAAAAAACGTTGCCGTTCGCATCCGCCGCAATCGTCGAGATTATCTGGGAGGGATTATTCGGGTTGAACGCTAAGCCTTGCCCGAGCGCTTGCCAATTCGCCCCGTCCCACCGCGCCACACCGTTGACGAGCACACTGGTTCCGCCGGCATTCTTTACATATTGAAACTGGCCACCGGCGATGATGCCTCCCTGCGCATCGATGGCTAATGCGCTTATCCCATCAGTCGTGCCTTCGCCGAGAGGTTCCCACTGATTCGCCGTGTTATTCCATCGTCCTATAAAATTGAGAGGCACCGCTACGCCCGGGGCATTGTAGCCTTCCAGGAATATGCCGCCGGCATAGACGTGATTGTTGGCATCAACGGCAAGCGCATGCACATAACCGTCGATTTGGATGCCGTCACCGACCGCCTGCCACTCGCCGGCGCTCGCGCTCCAGCGGGCAATGTTGTTGGTGGTCACCGCGCGGCCGCTGCTGTTGAAAGCGCGATCGAAGTGGCCGCCAATATAGACATCGCCATTGGCAGCGACGGCGATGGCGTTGAGTGAAATCGCGCCGAGGGTGTGTTCCAGCCTTTGACCAAGAATTTCCCAGCGCGCGCCGTTCCATTTCGCCACGCGAATGGCGAATGGTGCGCCTTGTGGTACAGGTCCGGCAATATAAATGTTGCCATTGACGTCCACGGCGCTGAAGACCGCGCCTCTGTCAAGCGGCCCGGCCGCAGCCGTGAAATTGGGAATCCAATTGTCATTGCGACGCGGCGGCTGCGCGAACGTTTCCGGAGGAACAGCTTGAGCGATCAATACCAGCAGCGCAAGAAAAATTTTAAAGCGAAAGCCATGGAGTGTTCTCATGGTAAATTGCCCTCGTCTTTCATCCATAATTGGGATCATTTTGGATACGTTCTTTCTGCGCAACATTATCCCAATCCGAGGCCTTACGATTGCTTAGTCTTTCTTCTTTTTCTTGACTTCCCGGACAACCAGTGTCTCGAGGCCAACATCGGTTGCAGCGTCCGTGTCAACAAAACCAGATGGGATATCAGATTCACCAATTCTGGACGGAGCAGTATTCAAAGGATTGGGTCGCACCACAGTCTGAGCCTCGTTGACATCGGCCCTTCTCCTTACTCTCTCAATAATATCTCTTCCCTCAGTAGTAATCTCCTTTTCTCCTATGCGCACAGACTTTTTTAGCCCCCTCTTAACAATCGCCTCACCGACATCGGCCGGGTCGACGATAATCGGAACGCCGGTGACTTCCTCAACCACCGCTTCTCCGCCTTCTTTCAAAAGAAAGAGACCAACTGCCTTCGCTCCGTAAAAAGCGACAGCACCGGCTGCAGCCCAAATCAATCCGCCGATTATAGTTCCTCCATCACCGGTGTAAAACCAGGCATCTTCCACCGGCAAATTGTGTTTCTCCATCCACTCAAACTGCTTATATTTAAAGAAATTGATCGGCGTCTGTTGGCCATCAAGATCGATGAGCACAATCGGATTATTGGCAACGTAGGTGTACGGACTCAAAAACTCATCCGCCGGATCCATCACGTGCCATCTTCCCAACTGCGGGTCATAATAGCGCGCGCCGTGGTGATACCAATTCAAGCTGTGCTCGTCCTCCAGCTCCTTGCCGTTGTAAGTAAACTTGTTCTCTTTGTGATTTGGCGCCACCCGATTCAATCCGGCCATCTTCATGCCAAACGGATAATAATGATCC
>JBOHQZ010000206.1:0-8949 GCA_050732275.1 bacterium | reverse complement strand
GTGATGGACGGCGTCATCGCCGAATTGAATCGCGGCGTGGCGCACGAGCGTCACGTCGTTCTCGAATTGTCCCACTGGAAGACCGACGCGTATCCCGGTTTTCATCCGGAAGGCCCGCAGGGGGTCATTGATCCGATCTTGAAAATTGAAGACTGCGATATTTTGCTCGCGATCTTTTGGAAACGGTTTGGCACGCCGGCGAAGGGCGCTGCCTCCGGCGCTGAGCACGAGATCAGAACCGCGATCAAAGCGCGGCAGAGCGCCGGCCGTCCGCAAATCATGATCTATTTCAAAGAAGCGGCGCGTGACTTGAAAATGCCGGAGGAACTGCGGCAATATGCCGCCGTGCTCGAGTTCAAACAAGAAATATCGCCATTGGGTTTATTTTGGTCGTTTGAAGATGCCGCCGATTTTGAGCGCAAAGTGCGCCAGCATTTGACGCATTACATTCTTGATCACATTCATCCAATTGCGGGAGAACCGGCGGCAGTGAATTCGGCAAACCGCTTGCAAGAGCTGATCCGTAGCCACCGCCGGAATTTGCAGCAGAAATTTTCAACCATCCATCTCTTCGGCGAAAAACGCCGGCGTGTAGAAAACCGTAGCGCAGTCTTCCAGACTGCAGCAGACAAGATGTCTGCGCTACCACGTGTAAGTGAGGAATTACGGCGCACGACAGACGCGGGCGACATGGCTGACATCGAGCGCGGATTTGTGCCGTTGCATTTGCAGGATTGGCGGGATGAAAACAGCCCGCCAACCACGCCGCTCGACATTGACAACGTGTTTTTTAATGACGGACCGCCGCGGCACTTCTTATTGCGCGGCCTGCCCGGCAGCGGCAAAACCACGTTGCTGCGCTACCTCAGCCATCGTTACGCCGGCTCGAACAGCGATTGCATTCCCGTCTACATGCGCTGCAAATCGCTCGACTTGAGCGAAACCACGCTGGAAAATTTTGTGCAGCAGCAGCTCAATGAAGACAGCGACAGCCCCGAGATTTTCGAGGCGCTGTGCGCCAAAGAGCGGTTTCTCGAAAAGCATACGGTTCTGCTCTTCGACGGCCTCGATGAAATCGAACATGCGGAAACCGGCAATCGTATCGCCGTCGAATTGGAGAAGCTGGCGCGAAAATATCCCCGTACTAAAATCATCGCTGCGGCGCGCCCGTTAGCGGTGCGGCTGAGTGACTTTGCCAAATTTCGCCGCCTCGACGTGCTAGCGTTGACGCCGGAGATGATTCGATCGTATGTGGAAAGATGGTTTGCGAACGAGCCGGAGAAAATCGCCGCGCTGGAACAGAGCTTGGCGCAGCGGCCGCGCATTCGCGATTTGGCGGCCAACCCGTTTTTGCTCAGCATGATCTGCTTCACCTTCGAGCAAGGCGGCGACGCGGCCCTGCTCGAGCGCCGCAGCGACCTTTACGAAAAGTGTACCCAATATTTGCTGCAGCGCGCTTATGATCCCGAAAGCAGCGCCGCCGCCAAAAGCAATTACGAGCATACCATCGAGATTTTAAAAGACGTCTCGCTGCGCTTTTTTCTGTGGAAAGAAGATGATTTTCCGGTTGACCACGTGAATGTGATGGGCCGGCGCGCGCTTTCCGCGGAAACGCTGGGCCGCCCGGAAGATTTGCTCAACCGCCTCGAGGCCGAGACCGGCTTGATTCAGCGCGCCAAAGAAGGCTTTGCCTTCGTGCATCGCTCACTGTGGGAATATTTCACGGCTTTAGCCTTGCGCGATAAAACCCACGACTTCGTCATCCGCCACGCCGCCAATCCGGATTGGGAGGAAGTCGTGCGGCTTTATGCCGGACTGCTGCCAAACCACGACAAAGTTGTTGAGCTGGTCAACGGCCTGTGGAACCTCAACCGGCCGCTGGCCCTGCGCGTGACCACGGAAGTGAAAACGCCGCCGGCGGCGGAATTGCTCAACCCTTTGATTAAAAAAGAAGAGGGCAATCAGAGCAAGCTGCTGCTCATTGACAGCCTCGAACAATCTTTGCGCTTGATCGCGGCAACCGATCGGCAAAAATTGGTGCAAGAAACGCTGGACATTTTGCTCATCAAATGCGAAGAGCGCGATTGCGAAGTGATTTACCATGCACAAGAATTATTGGAGAAAATCGGTCTGCAACCGCTGCAACCCGATGGCTTGATTTACGAGCTTTTTGATCTTGCCCATGCCGCCGAGCGCCAGAAACAATTTCTTGCTGATCCCGCCAACCATTTTGAATGGATTGAAGTGGAAGGCGGCGAGTTTTGGATGGGCGACGACGAACATGTTGACAACGAAAAACCCGCGCATCGTGTTAAAGTTGGCAGCTTTCACATGGCTAAGCATCCGGTGACGAATCGACTGTTTTCCAACTTTCCATTCGGCCTAAAAATTCCCAATTCTGGCGGAGAAAGCCACCCAGCCATCGGCAACACCTGGTGGGAAGCGTATTACTTTGTACTTTGGGTAGATGCAAGTTTGCCCACTGAAGCGGAGTGGGAATATGCGGCTCGCGGCGGCAAGCAGGCACAATGCACTCAATATTATTTTGGCGACGCCGCGGAAGAATTGTCTAAACATGCTTGGTATGGTGAAAATGTGCGACGACATCCTCATGCTGTAGATGAAGTCAACCCTCGTACCGGCAAAGAAAATCTTAACCCGCTCGGTTTGGCAAATATGTTGGGCAATGTTGCGGAATGGTGTCAGGATTGGTATGACAATTATAAAACTTCGGCAAACAAAAACGAGGTGGTGGAAAATCCGCGTGGACCGAAAACAGGTACAGCAAAAATATTACGTGGCACTAGTTTTCTAGGCTCAAGCTATGCTCAACGTTGCGCGTGTCGCCTCGATTTTCAACCGTATATCCGCTACATCGGCGGTGGTTTTCGGCTCGTCCGTCGCGCGAGTCGCCTTTGAAACTCTAAGCACTTGAATATAAAATGGACTAGAAGTATGCCTGTCAAACGCTACCGAATTTATATTGATGAATCCGGCGATCATACTTTCCATAAGCTCGATGCGCCCGATAAAATGAGAATGCCCCAATAAATGGGACTTCTCACGCTGGCCTTGCACGGGCCATCCATCTTCAAAATCTTGAACCAATATGATGATAATAAATTTTAGACGATCGAGTTTCTTAAGAAGCGGCATTTTGTCCCTTGTAATTTTTCATGCTTGACAGTGTCGTATCAATTCTTACATTATTGTTATCAAGCCCCGATTTCCCTTCAAAATAAAGCAACGAAGTCGGGGTCAATCATTATGTAAGGAAATCAGCATGACTGTGAGAGAAGTAGCGAGAAGAGTTCCTGCACCAATATCCCAACTCAAAGCCTCTCGAAAGCTTATTGCTTTCGGGTGGTATGGCGGCAAATTTTCTCATCTCGATTGGCTGCTGCCGCTGTTGCCGGAATGCTCGCATTACTGCGAACCTTTTGGCGGCTCGGCAGCAATTTTATTGAACCGCAAACCCTCGCCAGTCGAAACCTACAACGACCTGGACGGCGAAGTGGTCAATTTCTTCAAGGTGCTGCGAGAAGAAAAGGCAAAATTGATTGAAGTCATTGGCTTAACACCGTTCTCACGAGAAGAGTTTGCCCAAGCTTGCCAATTGGATCCCAACCTGTCTACCTTTGAGCGGGCAAGACGCTTCTATGTACGTGCCCGCCAAGTCAGAACTGGTTTGGCGCAGACGGCAACCATCGGTCGATGGGCTAACTGCAAAAACACGAGCAGAAACGGGATGAGTGGAGTTATCAGTCGCTGGCTCGGTGGCATCGAAGACCTGGCATTCATCGCTGAAAGGCTTCTCCGAGTACAAATTGAGAACCGTCCCGCTATCGATATTGTCCGGCTCTATGATTCCAAAGAAACGCTCTTCTATTGTGATCCACCTTATGTTCACGACACCAGAGGAGATACGAAGTCATACGGCTATGAAATGCCTGACGAAGAACATCGTCAACTTGCCAAGGTTTTGAATTCCGTTCAGGGCCTTGTAGCTATTTCCAATTATCCGTGCGATCTCATGGATGAGCTTTATCCTTCGTCAAAATGGAAGAAACATCTCAGCCCACTTAAGACAATTCATTCAACCAAAGACAAGCGCCAAGAAGTTCTTTGGGTGAATTATGATATTAACAAATTGAAGAACATCTACACTCTCTTTTAATGACAAATCCTGCAGCGATTTTAGAAAAGCTATATCAAGAGGTTCGAACCAATCCGGAGAAGAGCCTCATTAACGACGATGCTCTGCGTGCTAAGATTGAGTTCGTTTGTCGCTGTCTAACGAATAAAGCTCCCATCCGCTTCCTGCTGGCTTGCCTGCTTGGCAAACTCGATTCTCCCAAAGTGGATATCAGAAAACCCTATACGGAGATTGGCGGCAAAGGCACTTATTCCGGCCGAGCTTACGACGAGCAATTCGTCGAGCCTTTTGTCATCAAACACAAGCTCCCCACCAACTCGACCACAGCTTTTCTAACCCCGGCTTTCAGGAATATCGACCGCAAGCTCACGACTGATTTGGCTCTTGTCGGCAGGCCGCGCCAAGTCTACTCCGATGTTCTTGAGTTGCTCGACCTTGTGCAACGCGGAAAAGTTAATCCCACCAATGCTCTCAAGGAGGTCATGCGCTTTCTGGTTATCATCAAAAGCGAAAACGAAGTGCGAATGCAACAGCTTCTTCGAGAGTTGAGACATTCTGAAGACACGCTGCCGTTATCTTCAGAACAAATTGTTAATCTCCTTCAGCAGCACCTCGGCAGCAAAAATTCAAGCAGACTCCCCGTTTTAATGATTGCCGCTGCGTATCTCGCGGTTAAGGATCGTATTGGAGAAACCGTTCTTCCGCTTCAGTCACACACTGCCGCCGATCGCCAGACCGGATCAATTGGTGATATCGAGGTAACCTTAATCAACGACGATCAGATCATTACCTGTTATGAAATGAAAGACAAACGAGTAACGATCATTGATATCGAGAATGCTATTAGAAAGATTGCCACTCTTGAGCACCGAGTTGATAACTACATTTTCATTACGACCGACGTGATAGAACACGAAGTCAATGAGCACGCCAAACTTGTTTACGACAAATCAGGTGTTGAGATTGCCGTTTTGGATTGCATCGGCTTTGTGAGGCATTTTATTCACTTCTTTCACCGTAATCGTACCAGATTCTTGGACAACTACCAAAGTTTGGTTTTGGCGGAACCGGACAGTTCGGTTAGCCAGCCCTTGAAAGAAGCCTTTCTAGTATTACGAAAGGCGGCAGAATCTGACAAATAAGCTAACAGATACGTTACTGACGATGTGATACTAAATCCACATCTTCCCATCACCCCATAACTTTAATCCCCAGATGCGCCCCAAAACATTTCTTCTCTTCCTGCTGCTCGTTTCCTCCGTAGCAGCACAATCCATCGCTCCTTCCCTCTACCAAGACCTCCGCTACCGCAACATTGGGCCGTTTCGCGCGGGGCGGACGATTGGCGCGGTGGACGTGCCGGCGCAGCCGAATGTGTTTTATATCGGTGTGAACAACGGCGGCGTGTGGAAAACCGATGACTATGGCCGCACGTGGAGGCTGAGTTGAGCGGGATTACTTCAGAATGCCAATGATGTGAAGAAACTTTTCAGGGGTGACGACGGGGATTTCTTGTTGCGCGAAGTGTTTTTTGTTGCGGGTGATGAGGTAGTCAACCTGCATTGCCTTGGCGGAATAGAATTGAATATTATCTTCAAATTCCGGCATAGCGGAATCAAGCGCCTCAAAAATTATTTGGCGTGTCAAAGGGACAATTTCACAATCTTCTATTATCGTCTTGACCTCGGCACGCGCCTGCATTTCCCCAACCTTTTTCAGGCGCAGAAATTGAAGCACTGCAATCGTCATCGCGGAAATGTAACCGGTGATTCCCTGCGGCTTTAACGAGTCTATTGTTGTAAAGCTCTCAAACCAGCCAACTCGTTTGGTTAGCACATCCATGAAGACGTTGATGTCAATAAGCACTTTCATTTTTCCCCATATATACTTTCGATGGCGTCAATAATCAAATCCTTATCAGAAACGTTGGGAGGGACATCGGCCATGCTGCCGACCAATTTAAAGAGTTCCGGACGATTGATTTTGATATTAGGGTACTTCTGTCGAAACTCTTCTTCGGGCGTCATCGGGGCTTGAAGCTGAGTCGGCTTGGAATTATCGGCTTTATTGGGCGGAGAAATTTTCAGATCGATTTGAATGATCGCTTGGTTTCCCAGTGTATGATAGCGAACCATATCACTAAGAGCGACGCCCAATTTTTCCGCCGCTTCTTTTAATGTGGCCGTTTGCATAAACAATCTCCTTACGCTTTTTGAAGAAATATAGTAACTTTTTTGCCGGTAAGCAATGGCTTTTTCTGGCAATCTCATCAAACTTCAGCGCGTCGATGCCAGCAAAATTCTCTTCTTCCTTTCACCTCAAATCACCTTCACGATCTATGCGCCCAAAACTATTCTTCATCCTCCTGCTACTCGTTTCCTCCGTAGCAGCACAGTCAATCGATCCATCCCTCTACCAAGACCTCCGCTACCGCAGTATCGGTCCGTTTCGCGCGGGGCGGACCGTCGGCGCGGTGGGCGTGCCCACGCAGCCGAATGTGTTTTACATCGGCGTGAACAATGGCGGCGTGTGGAAGACGGATGACTATGGCCGCACGTGGAAGCCGATCTTCGATGAGGCGCCGACCGGGTCGGTGGGCGATATTGCGGTTTCGCCGTCTTAGCCATGAGCAGCTGCGCTGGTTATTGATAGTTTGACATTCGAGTTTAATTATCTCTTGGAGGGAATAGAGGCGAGATGACAATCTATCGTGGATGGATTCGTAATCGCCCGTTTTTATAAACACTGAAACTGCCAAAGAGCTTGTCCCCGTGCTGAGAAAATATTTGAGTGATAGCCTGAACTTTTTCAGCGCTGGTTGCATCCTCCAAACGCAGCAGGAGAACACCGGCGTGCGCGGCTTTATGCTTATAGACAAGCTCGCCGAAATCTTTGTCCATTGTAATGACCAAGCGCTCTTCTCTCACTGCAATTTCTAAAATTTCATCGTCGCCCATTCGGGGATTGACATTGCGAGTGGCAAGCACGTCGTGGCCTTGATTCGACAACCATTCTTCCGAAAGCTTGCCAACGCCGACGTCCATGATGATTTTAAGGCTCATCATCATGCCGCCTTAAGATCATAAACTCGTTCTTCCGTGATAACCGAGGCAGCGTAAGCAAGCACAGCGCGAATATCCTCAGGCTCAAGCTCGGGATAATCCTGCAAAAGATCCTCGGCAGAAACGCCTGCCGCTAGCGCATTCAAAATTTGCTCCACGCTGATGCGCAAACCACGAATGGTAGGTTTGCCCAGCAATACTCTCGGGTTAACTGTTATGCGGTCGGAAAGACTTTGTGAAGCCATAACTTCCTCTCCATATCTTGTTGGAAACCTTCATCGATATTTTGCTTCAATTGCGTCAAGGAGTTCATCTTTGTCGGAACGTATTGACGGCGCCATGCAACCAACCAGTTTGAAAAGCTAATGTGGCCGTTTGCATCATAAATCTCCTTGCGCTGTTCAGAAAAATATAGTAACTTTTTTGCCGGTAAGCAATGGCTTTTTCTGACAATCGTATTAAACTTCAGCGCGTCGATGCTGGCAAAATTCACTTCTTCCTTTCACCTCAAATCACCTTCACGATCTATGCGCTCAAAACTACTTTTCATCATCCTGCTACTTGTCTCCTCCGTAGCAGCGCAGTCAATCGTTCCATCTCTCTACCAAGACCTCCGCTACCGCAACATTGGCCCGTTTCGCGCGGGGCGGACGGTTGGCGCGGTGGGCGTGCCGGCGCAGCCGAATGTTTTTTACATCGGCGTGAACAATGGTGGCGTGTGGAAAACGGATGATTATGGCCGCAAGTGGCAGCCGATCTTCGACGAGGCACCGACCGGCTCGGTGGGCGATATTGCGGTCTCGCCGTCGCAGCCGGAGGTGATTTATGTCGGCACCGGCGAAGGTCTGCATCGTCCCGATCTCAGCGTCGGTGACGGTATTTTCAAATCCACCGATGGCGGTAAAACGTGGGCGCATGTCGGACTCGCAAACGTGCAGCAAGTCGGGCGGCTCATCGTGCATCCGACCAATCCCGACATCGTCTTTGTCGCGGGACTCGGCCATCCTTACGGGCCGAATGAGGAGCGCGGCGTGTTCCGCACGCACGATGGCGGCCGCACTTGGCAGAAAGTGCTTTACATCAATCATAACACCGGCGCGATACAAATCGAGCTCGATCCCACCAATCCGCAGATTCTCTTCGCGGATATGTGGGAACATCGCGAAGGGCCGTGGGAGAACGCGGGTTTTTCCGGAACGAATAGCGGCCTCTACAAATCCACCGACGGCGGCGAGACGTGGCGGCGACTCACGCAAGGCTTGCCAACTGCAGCGCAAGGACTCGGTCGTATCGGCGTCGGTATCGCGCCGAGCAATCCCAAACGAATGTATGCCACAGTTGATGCGCGCGAAAGCGGCGGCATCTATCGCTACGACGATGCGGGCGAGAGTTGGGTGCTGGTGAGCAAAGACCGGCGACTGTGGGGACGCGGCGGCGACTTTGCCGAGGTGCGCGTGCATCCGCAGAATCCGAACATCGTTTTCATCGGCAACATTGCCTCGTATCGCTCCGATGATGGCGGCAAAACGTGGACGTCGATCAAAGGCGCTCCAGGCGGGGACGATTATCATCGCATTTGGATCAACCCGCTGTATCCAGACGTCATGCTCTTCGCAACTGATCAAGGCGCGGCGATTACGGTCAATGGCGGACGCACGTGGAGCTCGTGGTACAATCAGCCGACGGCGCAGCTTTATCATGTGATCACGGACAATCAATTTCCGTATTGGG
>JBOHQZ010000205.1:0-8986 GCA_050732275.1 bacterium | reverse complement strand
TCCCGCAAAAGCGGAACGGCATTGAAATCAATCAAACCGATCTCGGCAAGATGTGGCTGCTCGGCGAAGGCGATCCGAAATTTTTGTTCTGCGATAACGAGACGAACGCCAAACGTTTGTACAATGTGGACGTGAAAGGTTATTGCAAAGACGGCATCAACGAGCACGTGGTACACGGCAACATGGCGGCGGTGAATCCCTCACAGATGGGCACGAAAGCTGCGGCGCATTACATGCTCAATATTCCTGCTGGCAAATCGGCGACGATTCGTTTGCGTTTGACCAACGCGGTAACCACGGCGGAGAAAGCGTTTGCCGACTTCGACGGCATCTTTGCCTCGCGCCTGCAAGAGGCCGACGAATTCTACGCGGATGTGCAATGGCAGATGATAGACGATGACGCCAAGAACGTCCAACGCCAGGCGTTTGCCGGCATGTTGTGGTCGAAGCAATTTTACTATTTCGATATCCCGCAATGGTTGAACGGCGATCCGGGCCAGCCGCCGCCACCGGAAGGACGCAAGCACGGCCGCAACAGCGAGTGGGTGCACCTCAATAACGCCGAAATTATTTCCATGCCGGATAAATGGGAATATCCGTGGTATGCGGCCTGGGATTTGGCGTTTCACTGCATTCCGCTGGCGCGAGTTGATGCGGATTTTGCCAAAGAGCAGTTGGTGCTGCTGACACGCGAGTGGTACATGCATCCCAACGGCCAACTGCCGGCGTATGAGTGGGCCTTCGGTGACGTGAATCCGCCAGTGCATGCGTGGGCGACGTGGCGCGTTTTTCAGATCGACCGCAAGCTCAATGGCGGCAAGGGCGATTTCGTTTTTCTCGAGCGCGTTTTTCAAAAGCTGCTGTTGAATTTCACCTGGTGGGTGAATCGCAAGGACGCGCACGGCATGAACGTGTTTCAAGGCGGCTTTCTCGGGTTGGACAACATCGGCGTGTTCGATCGCAGCGCGCCGCTGCCGACCGGCGGCCACATCGCGCAGGCCGACGGCACGAGCTGGATGGCGATGTACTCGCTCAACATGATGCGCATGTCGTTGGAGCTGGCGCTGCAAAATCCGACGGTGTATCAGGACATGGCCACCAAGTTTTTCGAGCATTTCCTCTATATCGCCGGCGCCACGGCGAACATTGGCGGCGAGGGCATTAATTTGTGGGATCAACAAGACGAGTTCTTTTACGACGTGCTGCACTTGCCGAACGACGCGAAGATTCCGCTGAAAGTGCGCTCGATGGTCGGTCTGATTCCGCTCTTTGCGGTGGAAACGCTGGAGCCGGATTTGCTCGACAACGTGCCGGAGTTCAAACAACGTCTCGAATGGTTCCTCAACTATCGCAAGGATTTGGCGAGCTTAGTATCGCGTTGGCAAGAACATGGCAAGGGCGAGCGACGCTTGCTCTCGCTGCTGCGCGGCCATCGCATGAAGCGCTTGCTCAAGCGCATGCTGGATGAAACGGAATTTCTTTCGGATTACGGCGTGCGAGCGTTGTCGCGCGTTCACGATGATCATCCCTACGTTTTCAACGTCAACGGCAACAGCTTCGCCGTGAAGTATCAGCCGGCGGAATCCGATTCCGGCTTGTTCGGCGGCAACTCCAACTGGCGCGGTCCGATCTGGATGCCGGTGAATTATCTCATCATCGAGTCGCTGCAAAAATTTCATCATTATTACGGCGACGATTTCAAGGTCGAGTGCCCGACCGGCTCGGGAAAATTTCTCACCATCAACGAGATTGCCAACGAGCTGTCGCGCCGCTTGACGCGCATCTTTTTGCGGGATGAAAAAGGCAGGCGTCCGGTGTTCAATTATAATGAGAAAGTTCAGAACGATCCGCATTTCCGCGATTACGTGCTGTTCCACGAATATTTTCACGGGGACAACGGCCGCGGGGTTGGCGCTTCCCATCAAACCGGCTGGACGGGGTTGGTAGCGAAGCTGTTGCAGCCGCGGGCGGCGGAGAAGGCTTAAGATGGAGTGTTGGAGTTTTGGAGTGATGGATTAATGGAGTTGTGGAATGTTGGCAAATTGCCTGTTAAGAAGCAGTTTTCTCTAATTCACGAAGAAAGACTGAAACTTTGACGATCTTGACTCCTTGATATGATTTCTTGGGAAAGTGCTTTAGATTTTTGGTAACGAGAAAATCAGCTTTTCCAGTCATCGCCGTCTCAAGGAAAATATCGTCATCAGGGTCCTTGCAAACGTGAAGCGCACCGCTTATCGGCATGTTCATGGAACGTGCCGATACTTCTTGCAAAAATTCCTGCACTTCGCCCAGCGGGATTAGCAAAGATTGCGACAAAACATCGTTGTATTCAACTTCTATCGCGGGAGATATGACAAGATCAAATTGACTATCCAACCAACGGTAATAAATTTTTGCAGGTGCGCCTCTTTTGTTGATCAGAGCCGCCATAAAGACATTGGTGTCGATAACAGCTTTCATTGCGAAGCCGCACGGCGACGTTTTCTTGATTCCCGAACTAATTTATCAATTTGTGCAGAGGAAAGGCCGCCGCGCGATTCAATGTCGGCGCGAATTTTATCAACCAGAGCTTGGAGGCGGCTTGGATCGCGCTTTTGCTGAAAGGATATCAAAGCCAGCACGGCTTCAGTAAAAGTCTTGGTTTCATCGCCATGATAAAGTTCCTGCGATAGAGTTTTGAACCTGTCCAAAATCTCTGGTTCGGTTTTGATAACCAGTTCCGTCATGGTTTCACCTCGAGGTTTTATAACTCTGAAAAAATGATTTCTTGAAATATAGCAGTTTGAAATATCAAAAGCAAGCATCAAAATGAACGGAGAAATCTTGCCAAAATACTTATTTGCGTTATCAGCCGCCTTGCTGCTGGTTTTGGCTTGTACGCGTACCCACGAGGAGGCGACAATGGTTGACAATAAGACCAACTCCGGCGACGCTGGCCGGAAAATCGAAAAGCTCGAGAAGTCTCGCGACGAATGGCGCCGTCTGCTGACTTCTCAAGAGTACGGCGTGCTCTTCGAAGAAGATACGGAGTATCCGTATTCGAGTCAGCTGAATAAGGAGAAACGTGAAGGCACTTTTATTTGTGCGGCCTGCTATCTGCCGCTGTTTTCCTCCAGCGCAAAGTTTGAAAGCGGGACGGGATGGCCGAGTTTTTTTCAACCGCTTAGCGGGCATGTCGGCACCAAAACCGACTACAAGCTGATTGCACCCAGGACAGAGTATCATTGCATCCGATGCGGTGGACATCAAGGCCACGTGTTCGACGACGGTCCGCCTCCGACCGGCCAACGTTGGTGCAATAATGGTGTCGCGCTTAAATTTGTGCCGGAGGGCGAGCCGCTTCCACATCTGAGAAATTGAAAATTGTAAATTTTCAATTTAAAATTTTACCAGGAACAATCCAATGAATACACTTGTCATTATTATTGCTTTGTTATTGTCTGCTTGCCAAACTTCTGAGCAGAACGGACAAAACACCAGTTCTGCTCAGGCTAGTCCGGTTGATACAAAAAATCTCGCGACCGCAACTTTTGCCGGCGGCTGCTTTTGGTGCATGGAGCCGCCGTTCGACAAGCTCGCCGGCGTTGTCTCGACAACCTCAGGTTACATCGGCGGCCACAAGCTCGATCCCACTTACGAAGAAGTGTCGGCGGGCGAAACGGGGCACGCCGAGGCGGTGCAAATTGTTTATGATTCGACGCAAATCAGCTACGCGCAACTCTTGCAGGTGTTTTGGCGCAACATCGATCCGCTGGCGGTGAACCGGCAGTTTTGTGATGGCGGCTCGCAATATCGCTCGGCGATTTTTTATCACAACGACGAGCAGCGGCGTCTGGCGGAAGCCTCGAAGCAGAAATTGGAACAGATAAAGAAATTCGACCGGCCTATTGCCACGGAGATCGTTGTCGCAACAGTGTTCTATCCGGCGGAAGAGTATCATCAAGATTTTTACAAAAAAAATCCACTCCGCTACAAGACATACCGCACGGGCTGCGGACGAGATCGCCGCCTCAAAGAACTTTGGGGCGAGGAGCATTAAGCCGTAAGACACTCAGACGCAGAAAAATTCCTCGGACGCAGTCTGAACGTTATTGCTACCTACGAACGATTGAAGGCCAACGGATGAAAAACGACCAACAGATAAAGCAAAATCCGTTGGTCGTTTTTTTATCCGTTGGGCATCCTTTTTGCGTCTTTGCTGTTTTGCGTGCGGTTTTTTTTGCCAACTGTGGGTTTGAAGTGTAAGGTTGTTGAGCCAAGCGCGACTAATTTACAGTCGTGCAGAAAGCAAACAACGAGTTTGCGCTCAAGTTTTTTATCTCAAGGAGAAACTAAAAATGAAAGCGATTGCAGTCATTCCAGGAAAGCCCAACTCGATGCACCTGCGCGAGGTGCCGAAACCGAAAGTTTCCGACATTCCGAACGGTCGCGGGGTGTTGGTAAAAGTGTTGCGCGTCGGTGTGGACGGCACGGACAAAGAGATCAACGCGGCTGAATACGGCGCGGCGCCGCAGGGTTATGATTATCTCATTACCGGCCACGAGTCTTTTGGCATCGTCGAAGAAGTCGGCCCGAATGTCGTGGAATTGAAGCCGGGCGATTACGTCGTCGCGACGGTGCGGCGTCCCGGCCACTCGGTCTACGACCAGATCGGCACCTACGACATGACGACGGACGACTTGTATTACGAGCGCGGCATCAACTTGCGTCATGGCTTTCTCGCCGAGTATTATGTCGATGATCCGGAATACATCGTCAAATTTCCGCGCGGTTTGAAGGAAGTCGGCGTTTTGCTCGAACCGACCACCGTCGTTGAAAAAGGCATCGCGCAAGCTTACGAAATTCAGCGCCGTCTCAGAGTATGGCGTCCGCGCAAAGCCGCGGTGATGGGCGCCGGAACCATCGGCTTGCTCGCGACACTGGCACTACGTTTGCGCGGTCTGGAAGTTGTGGCCCTTGGCCGCACGCCGAAGCCTTATCTCAACTCGGAATTAATCGAAGCGGTTGGCGCGAGTTATGAAAGCACGGTCGATTTGCCGATCGTTGAGAGCGCGAAGAAGTACGGCCCGTTCGACATCATTTTCGAGGCGACCGGCGCTTCGTCTGTGGTGTTTGAAAGCATGCAAGCGCTCGGCAAAAACGGCGTGCTCGTGCTCTCCAGCGTCACCGGCGGCAACAAGAAGATCGAGGTGCCGGCAGACAAAATCAATCTCGAATATGTTCTTGGCAATAAAGTGACGGTGGGCACGGTCAATGCAAATCGCGAATATTTTGAGATGGGTGTGAAAGATATGGCGCATGCCGAGGCGGAATATCGCGGCTGGCTGAGGCGCTTGCTGACGCATCCGGTCAAAGGTTTGGAGAATTACAAGGAGTTGCTCGACAAGCTGACGACGGCGAAAGGTGCGATCAAGGTGTTCTGCGAGGTAACGGAGTTGTAACGCAGGGATGGCTCACAAATTTTCCTACGACCGAGGAAAACCCAACTGAGTAATCATACTCAGTTGGGTTTATTTTTTAATGACCAGTCCTGGCGCTTCGAGTAATCTAAGCCGCTTCGAACACTAATTCGCGGAGCTGGATAGGTTGTTCAGTCTCGAAGATAGTCTGCACGATTCGATCAATATAGAGCGCCACTTTCCCATCCAGCGTTTTGTGATCACATTGCGTGCATAGCGAAGCCGGTGCATTCTTGATTCGAATATGCAAGCCATTGCGATTGAAGTTGATGTCAGTCGTGCCGGACATCATCGCGGAGCGGCATTTTGAGCAAGTCTTCATATTTTTTTCTTATAAGCAAGTTGAAATTTATTCAACATACGGGATGACAGCGTGTGAGATATCCGACATGATCGATTCTGCGCAAGATGTTACACAAGTGCTCAACTCAACGCTCGAACAAACAACACGAGGCCCCCACCCAGGTTTTATTTTTGTTGAAATCCACGCCCAGCATCTTGCCTTGGCTCAGGCGCGCCAGCGTCGTTACAGGCATCGGCTTGTCAAGCCACAAAAACATCATGCGAACCTCCACCTTGCTCGCGGCGTCCGGCGTTTTGATCACCGGGCCGTATTCGATTTTTTCCTGCAAAAGATGAAACGGTCGATCCGCCGGTGAAATGGCATCGAGATCGGCAGGAGTAACGTCTATCTTCACGCCACTGCCGGCAAATGAGAAGAGCGGTTTCAGAACATAATTCTCCAGCGGTTGCGGATAGCGCTCCAACTGATCGAGAAAATACGCGCGCGGCACCGCGGGGTGGCGCAAGTGGGGCAGCGAGAATTTGCTCATGCGAAAATACCAATTGGGGTGGCCCGCCCATTCCACCTCCAGCTCGTCGCAGAAATCGAAATCGCACGCGATGTTTTTCTTGATGAATTCATCCACGATCACCCGATTGTAAACGCGATGAATAGGAGTCTCTTTGGCATTTTTGAGATAGAACAATTTCTTGCCGCGCTTTTTTATCTCGGTGATGTTGACCGGTTTAACGCCTGTGAAACGTTCGGTGCAGACAAAATCGCATGCGGTCTTTTGTTTCTCCGGATCGATTTCCATGAGAATGACGTTCTCAGGATCATGCTTGCCCAAAAGCGCGCGTTTGAGCAGATCGACGTAGCGCTGCTTTGTGATGCCGCCGAGGAGAAATTCCAAATGCGACAAATCGAACATGCGCTGAAAAGTCTGCGTGAGCACGATTTGAAAACCGTAGAGAGAAGGAAAGCCTTGCAACTCGATGAGCTTCGGCGCCAACTTGCCGTTTTCATCCAACGTGACGGCAAAATCAACCTGCACGAAGAGCGGATGCGAATCTTCATTAGGCACACGGTAGCGCTCCGGCACGGCCTTCCCAGACTCACGCAAATACTCCGGCGTGTTGAGCTGGCCGATGATTTCCATCGCTGCCTGTTGCAGCTCTTGCAGCAATGCTTTCGGCAGAAAAACCGGAGTCTCGCAAACGCGAAAGTCAATTTTGGTGCCGGCGGCATCGTCCAATGCCCGCAAGAATGCTTGGTACTTTGCTTCGGTGAATTGTGCGTTGAATTGCGCGCGAAAGGATGGGATCATCGGTCATGCCTCCGTGCGATTTCGTTCATGGATTTGATCCGGAGAGAATCATTTTTATTCGCTCTTGGAGAACTGCCAACTCGGGACACCGCTGGAGCAAGCCGCTATAATTTTGAAGTGTTTCGGTTATCAACAAATCTCGCCCACCACCCGTACGACGGTGATCGCCATGCTGTAGGAGAAAAGGAAGAAAGATGTTTTCCTTGACTGAAACATCAGATCGAATACTCTGCCAATTTGTTGAAAGTTTATCAAGATGTCCGGCCAGCAACCATACTTCCACTTCTTGAACCGCAGCGCAGCACATCAACTTTACGCCCTTTTGCCTCGCTTGCTCTTCCAACCGTTCGAATTCCCCGCTTCTATTCTTCCCGTCCGCATCGGGCAAAAACAACAACAGATCGAAATGGCTGTAGCGGTCAAAAATTTGTTCAACAAGCAATGACTTGACGTGCTCATAGCCAGTCGCTTTCGGATTGGGCAACACTGTAATTTTAGCGTTTGGCTTGCCACAATCTGCCAACACTCGGCTGACCAACGGCTTAAGGATATAGCCGTTATTCGTGGGGTCTTCGGGAATGACCAGAACCTTGAAACTCACAGCGCCTCCTCCAGCCAGCCTTCTGCAAACAAATCAACAATCGACTGCTTTTTCACTATCTCCAAAAAACGCGGCACCTGATTAAGTGGAACAATCGCCGAAGCGCCGGTCTGCTCGTCGCGTTTGCAGAAAAAAGTGGTGGCATAATCGCTTTCCTGAAGCCAAGCCAACACCATCGGTGAGTGCGTGGTGGCCATGACTTGTCGATTCTGTACAGCCTGTGATTTCAACAATTCCACCAAAAGCCGCAAGCGGCTGGGATGGATGCCGTTCTCGATTTCTTCGATCGTGATGAGGTCAGGCATATCGGACTGGAAAAAAGCCGCCGCAATTGCAGCAAATCGCAACGTGCCATCCGACAAGATTTGCGCTGGGTAGATATTGCCATGTTCTTTAATCGCAAACAAGGGTTCACCTAACGCTCCTTGCAAAACAGTTATATCCTCTAATTCGGAAGGCGTCAACTGCCTGAGCCAGGATACATAAGCTGATCGCAATTTATCATCAGATGATATTGCCTTTAAAAGCGCGGCAAAATTTTCACCGCGCTCCCCCATGCGCTTCACGATATGAGTCTCTGAGTAATCTCGTACTATGGCGGGTGAGGGATCAATTCTTTGCATGTTGCTCAGAGCATGAATACATGCTTCAATCAACTCGCGGTCACTATCGCTGCAGCCGCTATAGCGCAACAACTGATGCAAAACCGGTCGCGATCTTTCAAACTGTAAATGTGGTTGCGGTTCCGTTCCTTCTTTATTGTACTGGACCCTGAGAAAGCGCTCTTCAAATATTTGTATCCAG
This sequence comes from bacterium, assembly GCA_050732275.1. GTDB lineage: Bacteria > Zhuqueibacterota > Zhuqueibacteria > Zhuqueibacterales > Zhuqueibacteraceae > Zhuqueibacter. Next base: position 512 of record JBOHQZ010000205.1, on the reverse strand, counting down.
GTTTTGCTGCCATCGAAAATTATCCTGTTTCCAATCACCAATTTCTCCTGCTCCACACCTCCGGGTTGAGCCGAAATAACAATTGAATAATTAATCTCTTGCGATTGTGTCGAAAGTTTCAAAGAAATATCGAACCGGATTGTTGCGGTGTCTGAATCATCAGCCATAAGATTGACAAATTCGGCCATCTTACTCCCGCCGCGTATCGGTGCCCAAACCTCGCTGCCCGCACTTTTGGGCTTGCCATTCAGAATTTCGTCGATGGTGAACCCGTAGCCAATGCCTTGCAGCACGCGAAGCGCATCAAAAAAATTCGACTTGCCGCTGGCGTTTGCCCCAACGAACAGATTGAAATGGCCAAGAGTTAAATCGACCTTTTCTAAACTTTTAAATCCCTCGATTTTTATTTTGGTAATCACACCGCTATCTCCGTGAGTTTGGTATTCATTAGAAAAGATACTTAAAAGCCGCTTAGAAGTCAAGCTTGAACTGCGCAGAGCTTTTGGGTCGCG
>JBOHQZ010000204.1:0-9018 GCA_050732275.1 bacterium | reverse complement strand
CACTCGCGCGAAGCGCTCTTCGTAAAAACTTTTTCCTCCATAAGTCAGCAACGGCTTGTATCCCCACGACGGGAAAACGCGCGTTGCTTTTTCAATCTCCGGAATTTCCCGCGACAACGCCGGCATCAGGCCGGGCGGCGTGGTCGCATCAGGTACTTTCGAGCCGTCATCATTCACAAAATCCTTGACGACGCGATAGACACGGTCCGCGTCCGCGTGAAAGCCGTCATACGCCAGCTCGTCCTGCACATAAAGCAAAATGACGATGAAACATGCAATCCCAACCGCCAAACCGAAGAGGTTGATCGCCGAAAAAGCCTTGTGCTTCAAAATCGTTCGCAGGGCGATGAGGAGGTAGTTTTTGAACATAGTTGACTCAAGTATTCAGTGACCAGTAACCAGTTCATGTCATTAAGTTAGCAATTGTGTTCAGTGTTTTGTCCCGAAGGGACATGTGATCATAGCCCACCAATTCATTGGTGGGAGAACATAATTTATAACCATCTTACGAGTCCCGAAAGGGACGAATGAAAATGGCTTGGCAAAGTCACAATCATTCTTTTTCAACCGTCCCTACGGGACTTTGGGGTTGAGGTGTCTTATTTGCCCACAGATGAATCTGTGGGCTATTTTCATGTTTCCCTTCGGGACAGGATTGGTGTCAGGTTTTTTATTGCTGCTTAACTTAATGACATGAAATAACCAGTGATCAGTCCACTGAATACTGATCACTTTTTTATTCGTAGCGCAGCGCTTCGACCGGATTCGCCAGCGCGGCTCGAATCGCTTGCGTGCTCACGGTGAGGAGCGCGATGAGCAGCGCTACTGCGCCGGCCAGTGCGAAAATTCCAAAGCCGATTTCAACGCGATAGGCGAATCCTTGCAGCCAGCGGTTCATGGTATACCAAGCGATTGGCCAGGCGACGACGTTGCCGAGCACGACCAACAGCAGAAACTCTTTGTTGATCAATCCGATCAAGCCGCCGAGCGAGGCGCCCAATACTTTGCGAATGCCGATTTCTTTGGTGCGCCGAGCGACGCTCAAAGACGACAAGCCGAATAAGCCGAGGCAGGCAATGATGATCGCAAAGACGGAAGAATAGGTAACGATATTTCCCCAGCGCTGCTCGGCGCGATATTGTTGCGCGACATCGTTGTCCAAAAAATAATATTCAAAAGGCAAATCCGGCGCGAGTGTCTTCCACGTGGATTGCAGCATACTGATCGTGGCGGGCATGTCGCGGGATTGGATTTTGGCGAGCAGATATCGCAAGGGCGTGTCGGGATCGAGATGGAGCACGACCGGCGCAATCGCGCTGCGCAATGATTCGAAATGATAATTTTTCACCACGCCGATGACGTTCAAATCGCGACCGCGGAATTTGAACGTCTGGCCGACCGGCTGCTCCCAGCCAAATTCTTTCACCAACGCTTCGTTGACAATGGCCGCTTGCGCCGGATCAGTTTGATGCGCTTTGGAAAAATTCCGGCCTTGCAGCAATTCGATTCCCATCGTGGCGAGATAATCATATTCGGCCCGAAATTCGTACGTTCGGATTTGCTTCTCTTCAAAAGACGCACTGACGCGATGCGAGCCGCGATTGATGGAAAAGCCGGTGCCGCTGAGATTGCGTACATTTTGGTTGGAGGCCAATTGGCTTCTGAAAAGATTCAACAGCTTCTCCCCTTCTTCCTCTCTAATTGTCGGAATGATGATCACTTGATCGTCATTGAAGCCAAGATTCTTGGTCATCAAATAGCGTTTTTGCTGCATCATGATCATCGTGCTGACGATTAAAAAAATGGACAAGCTGAATTGTAGAACGACCAGCCATTTGCCAAAAACCGTAGCGCCGCCGAGTTTCAGATTGCCTTTGAAGACTTCGACCGGCTGATACTTTGAGAGCAGCAGCGCCGGATAACTGCCGGCAACGAGGCCGGTGAAAAGCATCAAGCCCAACAGCCCCAGCGCCGTCAAGCCGTCGGAAGTAAAATTCAGGCTCAGATTTTTTTCGGTCAAGCGGTTGAACGCCGGCAGAAAAAATTCGGCGAGCGCGATTCCCAAAACGAGCGCGAGCAAGCTCACCAGCATGGCCTCGCTCCAAAACTGCTTCACGAGCTGAAGGCGCTGCGCGCCCAAAACTTTGCGCATGCCGACCTCGCGGCTGCGGCTGGACGAGCGCCCGAGTGTGATCGTCATAAAATTAATGCAGGCGATCAGCAACACCATTAAGGCGATTCCGGCCAAAATGTAGGAATATTTCGGATCGCTCACCGGCTCCAATCCGCCGCTGCCCAGCTCGGGATTCAAATGAATATCGGTGAGTGGCTGCAGAAAAAGAGTGGTTGGATCTTCAAAATACTTTTTGGTGAAAGCGGCGAATTTCGTTTCCAAATCTGCCGGCTTGCCGTTTTCGTGCAACAACACAAAGGTGACGGAGTTGAAGCTGGACCAATCTCGCGCGCGCACGCGCGAGCCTTCGGACAAATCGACGAGCCGATCATAAGGCGCGAGGAAATCGAATTTGATGCTGGAGTTTTCGGGAATATTTTCCGCCACGCCGCTGACGAAAAAGGGCAGCTCTTCCTCGCTCAAACGCAGCGATATTTGTTTGCCAATCGGATCTTCGTCGCCAAAATATTTTTGCGCCATCGCGCGGCTGATCACGAGCGCGCCGGAAGATTGCAGCGCGTTGGCGGGATCGCCGGCCAGGAGCGGAAAGGAAAACACTTGCAAAATCGCGGGATCGCTAAAGAGCACTTCTTCTCGCACCAAATTGTCCTGATACCGCACGACGGCGGTGCGCTTTTGAAAACGCACTGCTGCTGCAATTTCGGGAATTTCTGCGGACAGCGCCGGCCCAAACGGCATCGGAAAGTTCGGCGTCGTGTATTCGCGCTCGCCGGATTTGAATTGACAAAAGGCGCGATAGATTTGGTTTTTCTGCGCGTGAAATGTGTCATACGACAATTCATGGCGCACGAAGAGCAAGATCAAAGTGCAGCAGGCAATGCCCGTCGCCAGCCCGAGAATATTGATGAGCGAGTGGTTTTTGTACTTGAGGAGATTTCTCAGGGCGGTTTTGAAATAGTTTTTGAGCATGATCTCTCCAGTGATCAGTTTTCAGTGGTCAGTTGACTGAATACTGATCACTGATTACTTCTTTACTCACAGCGCAGTGCCTCAAACAAGAAATGGCGCGATGCACCAACAAATCACTATTTTGTTCCCAGAGATTGCAGCAGGCGATTTTGCGGCGGTCTTTGAATATGGCTGTTCGCCGGCGAAAAGCCATGTTTTCCCGTCATAGATTCATCCAATAATCATGCCTCTCATGTTTTTCAAGGGATTACGGCGGTTCAGAAAGATGACCGTAAAAGAAAACTGTCCGCTGGCATAGCAGTCAGTGTTCGCTAGCGGACAGTGAGGTATGTGCAAGATACGCATTCAAAAACGATCATTGTTTGCCGACCGCGTTATTCTGTTTCAAGGCAAGTAGGCAAGGAACAAACGTTGTTGGAAGGAGATTACAAGAAGAGCTGTTCAAACCGCTTCACAAAAAAATCAACATATTTGAGCAATTGGATGCCTTGCGGAGTTTTATGAAGTCGTTTCATCAGTGGGAAGGGGTAATCGGCTGGCGCTAAAATATTTCCGGATACATCTTTCCAGGGATATTCCGGATTAGGGCCATTTTGCGCCAGCGCTGGAGCTAATGACTCAACCTCGTGAGCCAATGGCAGCAATGTTTTGAACTGCGCCCTTTGTTGGGATTTTTTAATGCCAAGTACTTTTTGTAATTTTCGATTATTGCTAACGACGCGGATTAACTTGACAAAGGCGGCGTGGCTACCCTTTAGGTTCTCTAACTCATGGTCGCCGACAATTAAAAGCGCTTTGCCAAGTTTTTCCGTGGCCATTTGCAAATAATGCAGTCGATGGCAAAACGGCCACTCGAATTCGGCGGTCTTTTCGTAAGCATCCCAATCAGATCTGGCCTGCTTCAAAAACGCTGCTTGCCAATTCTGTGAATCGCTCATACGGTAACGGTCTCGCGTGAATAGGCTTTATAATTGTCCAATGTCCATCCATTTGGCAAAGGGATTTCGTAGCGCAGAATTTTTTGCCATTCCTCCGGCGTGATCTCTGCAATTTTAGTCGCATAAGGAAATTCATCAACAGGAGGAAAATAAAACGACATTACCGACCCCGTGGCGGGAGTCTCGGGGTTGATTTCCAAGAGACGAATTTCCGCCGGCTTATCAGCATCGATCCAAATCACTTGCTCGAGGCTGGGCTCGAGGTCAAATTGTTCCTGGATCAAATCTTCCGCCGCGCTGACGATGTTATGATTTTGCGACATGACAATTCACCAAATTTATAATAAAATGATGATCAACACCAATATGAATTTCTCCCGATTCTTATTCAAATAAAAACTACTACACTTTGCACGAAAAAGCAAGCATTTTATCAACGTAAAGACTGACACAACTTATTCGAGAACGCCATGCGCATCACAATCTCGGTCGCTGGTACACGCGGCGATATTTGTCCTTGGAGGTAGCAGATTTTTTTTGTCCGTGTCCGTCCATAAAGCCCGTGGATGAATAGTTGCCAAACTGAGAATCCAACAATCCCGCCAACTTCAAAGTCTTTTCAAAAAATCAATCACTCCTTTCGAATAATATGGCTCCTGCGTACACCAGAAAATGTAGCTCAGTTCCAAATAGTTTGTGGCGAACTCATAGATTTCCGGAACAGTCACCGGTTTGCCGGTTTTGGGATTGATATGCTCGTAGTTTCCATACTGGACAGCAATTCCGGTCGGAAGCATTTCGGCGCATTCTTTTATGAATCCATAACTGTTGTTCATCTGTCCTTTTTTGTACACGAGCAAATCGGGGCCGCCGACCCCGACGCCGATTTTTTTGGCGTATGCAAAAATCTCGCGCAAATACGACTTGTCAGTCCAGGGCAAAAATTCCCCCGGCATGAAATTGATATATTGGATCGTGACCGATTTCGGGAAAGCCGCTTTGAGCGCTTTCATGTTGGCCATGACGGCATTTTTGTATACTTCAAAAGTGAAGCCGGACGGATGAAGGTTCCCCTTCTCACCGAAAGTTACCGAAGTTTCAGGCAAATTGATGCCTTCGATTTTTCCATCGAATTCTTTGCCCAATTGCCGGAGCAACTTGTGGAATCGCTCCGCCACTGCCGGATCCCATCGCCGCGCCACCCAACCGGCCGGCGTGAAGACACTTTCTTCCTCGTTCGCGAATTCATACTGAAGATTCACCCCGCCATGATATTGCGGATATTTTAAGATATAATCCGGGACATTGATGATCGTCGTGTCAAACGAGACCTCTTGCAGTTGAACGAAAAGCTTTTTGCCATGACGACTGAGGTATTCCAGATCGCGCCGAAACGCTGCAAAGTCGTACTTGTCTTGTTCCGGCTCCAATTCCCGCCAGGTGTATTTCAACTGCGCCCCAACGATGTTCTTCGTGTTCAGAAAAAGCGCGTCCTGAATCCGCTCGCGTTCGCGGTTGAAAAAAATGAAATTTCTGATCTTCTCCTGAGCATTTATGCTCGTCGCCGCCAGAGCCAGCGCGCAGACAAAAAGCTTCTTGATTATTGGGGCTGTTTTCAATTTGTTCTCGAACCAATTTCTGCGCGCGATTTTGAGATAGTTTTAAGCGTAGAAACTCCTTAGTTCAGGCGTAACGCGTAAAACGTAATGCGTAATTTGTTACGGCTTACGTTTTACGCATCACGTTTTATTATTCATATCGCAACGCCTGCGCCGGATTGATGAGCGCGGCGCGCAACGATTGGCTGAGCACCGTGAGCACGGCGATCACAAGCGCCAGCACACTCGCAGCCAGCAACGGCAGCGGTTCCATGTTGATACGATAAGCAAAGTTTTGCAGCCATTTCGAAGCAACATACCACGCCAGCGGCCAAGCCGCGAGATTAGCCAGCGCGACCCAGCGCACGAAGTCAACCACGAGTAATCGCACGATCACACTTGTGGAAGCGCCCACCACTTTGCGCACGCCGATTTCTTTCGTCCTTTGCACGGTGGCGTGACTTGCCAATCCGAACAAGCCCAAACAAGCGATCAGAATAGCGAGGCCGGAGAAAACATTGACAATGGTCCCGGTATTGAGATCGCGGCGATAGAGTTTTTCAAATTCCGTGTCCAGAAAAGTGTAAGTGAATGGGTAACTTGGATAAATCTTCTGCCAGACCTTCTCAGCCGCTTGCACGGCTTCTGAAATTCGCCCCGGCTGAACGCGCGCGGCCAGCAAATTGCCCGGCGCGCTCGCGATCGGAAAAATCACCACCGGCTCGATGTTTTGGTGCATGCCGGCAAAATGAAAATCTTTCACGACGCCGATGACGCGCGTGCCGACGGAATCATTCGGCCCGAAATACAAGCGCCGGTTGAGCGGATCATTCCAACCCAGCTTGCTCGCCGCAGTTTCATTCATCATCACCGCATCGACCGTGTCGGTCGGCATCTCGCGGCTGAAATTTCTTCCCTTCGCGATTTGCATGCCCAGCGTGGGCGCGGCCTCCGGCGTGAGGGAAAGCGCGTTCCAAATCCAAATGTCTTCATCGGAGACGCCCTCGGGACGGACGCGCGTGCGGCCAAAGGTCCGGCCCGGTATATTGCCGGCTTGCGCCGCAGCTATGAACGCGCTGTGCTGCATCAGCTCTTGGCGGAAAGTTTCCAAGCTCCGCCCCATGGCCTGATCGACCACGTCAAAAATCATCACCTGCTCGCGATTGTAACCGAGGTCTTTGTGTTGCACGTAGTGCAATTGCTTTTGAATGATGAGCGTGGCGCCGATCAACGCAATGGAAAGCGCAAATTGAAACACAACCAAACCGATGCGCAACGCCGCGCCTTTTTTGCCGGATTTGAAATTTCCTTTCAACACCGTGATAGGCTTGAAACCCGACAGCACCACTGCGGGATACGAACCGGCCAGCAGGCCGACCAACAAGAGCAGAGCAAATAAAAACGCGACGAGCGGGCCGTTCTTGCTTAATTCCAAAGCTAAAGAAGTCTGCGTCAATTGATTCAGCCACGGCAACGCGAGAGTCGCAAGCGGAATGGCCAGCAGCAACGCCAGCAGCGTAATGAAGAACGATTCGCCAAGGAATTGCCCCATTAACTATGATTGATAGGAGCCGACGACTTTGCGCAGCCCAACCTCTTTAGCGCGCCCAGCGCTTCTCGCGGTGGACAGGTTCATATAATTGACCGCCGCGATCACCAGAATCAGCAGCGCGATAGCGGCAAAAATGTACACGTTGTTGAGGTCACCTTTGTTAGTCACCGCATCGAAGATGATATCGGTGGATTTGAGATGCACGTCCAATAATGGTTGCACCACCACATCAAAATTCGGCGAGACGTTGTTATCACGCGCGAGCTTGGTGAATTTTTCCGGCAATCCCTCCGCCGAAGCGCCGTGCGCCAGCCGAATGTACGTCGGCATCGCAATCGCTTGCCAGCTCTCCGTGAAAACCGGCTGGGTAGAGTTCGGCGGCTGATTGGCCTTCGCTTGCGAAGTGATGGTTGAGATGGCACCGAGCGCATCAAATTCGAGATGCGTGTTGTCCGGCAAGTCGGCAAGAATGCCAGTGATTTGCAGCGCTGTTCCATCGCCGTCCTTCACGGTCTTGCCGATCGGATCTTCATCGCCGAAAAGTTGTTTGGCCAATGATTCAGTGAGCACAAGACTGAATGGCTGCGCCAACGCCTTCGCCGGATCGCCCTTCAGCAAATTATAATCGAAGAACTCAAAAAAGTTTGCATCGGCGGAGCGTAGTTGTTGAGCATAAATAGCGGGCCGATTCTCACCCGGACGGGACAACAATGTTTGACCGCCAAAAGTGAGCCGCAGTGACGCCTCCACTTCGGGAAATGCGCCCGGCAGCGCCGGCCCCATCGCGGGCATGGAAATCCCGACGCGCTGGTTGTGCGTGCCCAGCGCTTTGTCGATGGTCAGTACGCGATAAATACGTCCGGCGTCGGCGTGCATGTTTTCAAACGACAATTCGTTTTGAATGAAAAGCAGAATCAGAATGCAAGCCGCCATACCGATCGCCAACCCGGCAATTTTGATGAAAGAATATCCTTTGTGCCGCAGCAAATTTCGCAACGCGATGATGAGATAGTTTTTGAACATTGGCTCTCCAATTGTCAGTAAACAGTGATCAGTTCATGTCATTAAGTTAGCAGACAAGGATTCCGTCCCGTAGGGACAGCGTGAGAATAGCCCAGAAATTTCATTTCTGGGAACCCAAAGATACACCTCAATCCAAAGTCCCGTAGGGACGGTTGAAAAGAATGGTTGAGAAATTGCAAATATACCGTTTTCATTCGTCCCTTTCGGGACTTGACGGATTGTTTAAATTTCATTCCCACCAATAAATTGGTGGGCTATTTTCACAAGTCCCTTCGGGACTGTTTGATCTTCGCTTAACTTAATGACATGGAGGGATCGGTATCCAATGTTTGATGTACAGACGACTGGATACTGATCACTGTTTACCGATTAATCACTTTCATCTAAGATTTGGATTTTACCTTGAACATCACGCGACCGAGGTAGCCCCCATCATTGATCTCGGCGATATACAAACCGTGCTGCAGGTGGGCTTGGGTTTTCAGCGTGCGCTCGGAAAGCTTGCTCAACAGCTCGCCGGCTTCCCAGTCCTTCTCACTATCACTCAACAAAATCGGCTCTTTCTTATCAACCAAATTTTGCAAAATCTCTTTCAAGCTCATGGTTTCTCCTTGACAAGTTTAGATTAATATTTGAAAGTGAAATCCTTGCAGAAAAAAATCCAACGGATAGATTAAGGCCAACTGATGCTTTATCCGTTGGCCTTAATCTATCCGCTATATTGAAATGCAAGTAATTTCTTTCTCATCGCGAGGTTTTTATCAACCTTCGTAATTTCAGTTGTGCTGGTGTTTAGCACAACTG
>JBOHQZ010000203.1:0-9082 GCA_050732275.1 bacterium | reverse complement strand
GCTTGTGGCCGGAGGGCATTTCCACGCGTCATGCCGCCGTCGATTGGTGGGCGCAAGAAGTCGCCCCCTCTTATGAGCTTTGGCGGCACGAGTCCGATCTTGAGAAGTGGGAGAAGTACCGTGAAAGTTATCTCAAAGAATTGGCGGCGCGCGACCAGCAGCCGGTGTTGGAGCAATTGCGCCAGCGCGCAGCCAATGGTACGCTGACGCTGTTGTACGGCACGAGCGATCCGGCGCGCAACAATGCCATGATCGTACGGGAACTTTTGGAGAACGGCGGGGTTTCAAAAAAGAAAAGATGAGAGTCGGAAAAAATGAATGACGCTCCGCGTTCGTCCATAAAGCTTGCGAGTCTCTTCTACGCGTTTCTCTTGCTAGCCGGCGGGTTGTGGCTCGGCTGCGTGAGAGAAACCGGCTCCCCACCGCTCGACACGTTGCCGACCGAAGAGCAGGTTGCCGTTGCCAAAACCGATGTTGAAACCGCCAAAGCGAGCATGCTGCGCGACGGCAAATACAACTGCTGCATCAAGCCGGCGTGCGATTACTGCTTGCTCAAAGCGAAAGGCTGCGCCTGCGCCGATATGATCGATGCCGATCAGCCCGTGTGCACGGATTGCGGGCTGGGCTGGAAGAATGGAAATGGTTCGATCCCTGACGTAGAACCGAGCGAAGTGAAAAATGTCCTGGAATCACGCTAAAATTGCTGTGATAGCGCCGTTCGCCGTTTCGAGCGGAAGCGGCGCTGCAAAAATCTCGTGGAAATTTTACAGGCCTGATCATGCCCTGTCCCGCCCTGGTGGGACAAAACGCACAATCAGGCCTTTTAATTTATAGGGCGTTTATGCAAGGACAATAGGACTGTCTCGACGGCGCTCGAGGCAACAACTCACTCACCTAACTTGTAAGGAGGAAACATGGACTGGCACGATTTCCTCGTCGATACCGACGAGTCCATCCGGCAGATTTTAAAAACCAGCCGTACCATCGCTGTGGTTGGAATCAAGGATGAAGGCCATGCGCACGAAGCCGCCCACAGCGTACCTGCTTATCTATATTCACGTGGCTACAGAATTATTCCCGTCAACCCCAATTATAAAACCGTTTTTGGCATTCCGACGTTGCAATCGCTGGGCGAAGTCAACGAGCCGGTTGACATCGTCATCATGTTTCGCGCGCCGGCGAACGTGCTCGGCCACGTTGACGATGTGTTGAAAGCGAAGCCAAAAGTTTTATGGATGCAAACCGGCATCCGCAACCAGGAAGCGGCGCACAAGCTCGCCAAGCACGGCATCAAAGTCGTGCAGGACCATTGCGTGTACATGGATCATCTGCGCCTTATTCGCGCCGCGGCGTAACCCAGGCCGCCGGTCTGGAAAAATTTCTCCAACGGATAGATTAAGCCCAACGGATAAAGATTTTACAGTTGGGTTCATCTATCCGTTGGGGACATCAACGTTCAACCATTCTATTTGTGATCCGTCGTGTCGATTCGGATCAATTCTCGCAACGCATTTAAAATTTTCTCATCAAACGCCATTCAATCAAACAAGGAAGTTTGAAATGCCACGCCGTACTCTGCCCATTCCACCGCATTTCCAGCCCGACAAAGTCGGTGAAGTTTGGCGGGTTCCATATCAAGAGCGCGCGGAACAAGCGGAAAAATGGGCCAAACAGCATCAGGTTCTTCCAGCGGCAGAAGATCGCTTTAAAATTTGTCTGCTGCTCGTGGATGTGCAAAATACGTTTTGCATTCCCGGCTTCGAGCTGTTTGTCGGCGGTCGCTCGGGAACCGGCGCCGTTGACGACAATCGCCGATTGTGCGAATTTATTTATCGGAATCTGCATGTGATCACTGAGATGTGCCCGACGATGGATACACACCTCGCCATGCAGATTTTTCATGCGCTTTTCTTAATCAATGAGAAAGGTGAGCATCCGGCGCCATATACGCTGATCTCTGTCGATGATATTGAAACCGGCAAATGGAAGTTTAATCCGGCAATTGCGGCCACCTTGCATACGGATGCCGCGTCGGGGCAAGAGCATCTTTTGCACTATGTTCAGCAACTGAAAAAAGGCGGAAAATACGAGTTGACGAGTTGGCCATATCACGCGCTGCTTGGCGGCATTGGCCATGCGTTAGTCTCTGCGATTGAAGACGCCATCTTTTTTCACAGCATTGCCCGCGCGAGCCAGCCGGATTTTCAAGTCAAAGGCAATAATGCCTGGACGGAAAATTATTCCGTGCTGCGTCCGGAAGTTTTAGAAGGCGCGTACGGTCAAATCATCGCGCAAAGAAATACGCCGCTCATCAAAAAGCTGATGAGTTTTGATGCCGTCATTATTGCCGGCCAGGCGAAGAGCCACTGCGTCGCGTGGACGATTGATGATCTGCTTCATGCACTGGGGCCGCAAGGGCAAGAGTTGGCCCAAAAAGTTTACCTGATCGAAGATTGCACCTCGCCGGTCGTTGTGCCCGGCGTCATCGATTATAGCGATCAGGCCGGCGCCGCTTTTCAAAAGTTTGCCGATGCGGGCATGCATGTTGTTCGTTCGATCGAGCCAATTGAAAATTGGCCAGGGATCCAAATGTAAAAACAATCTTCTTACTGCGGGAGTAAAAATTGAAAATCTACGTTACCCAACCGATTCCACCAGCCGGCTTAGATGTACTCCGCCGCGCTTATCCGAATTTTCAAATCAACCCCGAAGAGCGCGTTTTAACTCGCGTTGAATTGTTGGAAAAGATTAAAGGCTGCGATGCCATCCTGAGCTTGTTGACCGACAAAATCGACGGCGAATTGTTGGATACTGCCGGTCCGCAATTGAAAGTCGTTGCCAACATGGCTGTCGGTTATGATAATATCGATTTGGCGGCGGCCACCGCGCGCGGCGTAATGGCTACCAACACGCCCGGCGTTTTGACCGACGCTACGGCAGATCATGCCTGGGCGTTGCTCTTTTCGGTCGCACGCCGCATTCCGGAATCGGAAAAATTTTTGCGCGCCGGCAAATTCAAGAATTGGGGGCCGTTGCTCTTTCTCGGCGGCGACATTACGGGCCGCACGCTCGGCATTATCGGCGCGGGCCGCATCGGCCACGCGGTGGCGATGAAATCACGCGGCTTCAACATGCGCGTGCTCTACGCCGACGAAGTGCCCAACGCCAAGCTCGAGCAGGAGATAGGCGCGCGCAAAGTTCGTGTCGAAGAATTGCTGCGCGAGTCGGATTTCGTTTCAGTTCATGTGCCGCTACTGCCGAGCACAAAGCATTTAATCAATGCCAACTCACTGCGACTGATGAAAAAAACGGCATATCTGATCAACACCAGCCGCGGCCCGGTGGTCGATGAAGCCGCGCTTGCCGAAGCACTGAAAAACGGCGTCATCGCCGGCGCCGCGCTCGATGTTTTTGAGAACGAGCCGTTGGTGCATCCCGAATTGCTCAAGCTCGACAACGCCGTGCTCACGCCGCACACGGCCAGCGCCACCATCGAAACCCGCTCGAAGATGGCGACAATGGCCGCCGAAAATTTGATTGCCGGCCTCGCCGGACAAAAGCCGCCGAATTTGGTTAATGTTGACGTGTGGGAAAAACAAAGAATTAAATCGTAGCCCCGACCCCTTCTGGGTCGCTGCTGATAAAATTAATTCTGATTTTTGAAAGCCGCCTACAAGGGGCGAAGACTCCATGAGAAGAGGACGGAGGAAATGTGGATCTGATCAATCGGCTGGTGGTGACAACGCTGCCACTGGTGCCGAGGCCGCTGGTGCGCAACGTGGCCAACCGTTATATTGCCGGCGATTCGATTGAAGACGCCGTGCGCCTGGTGCGCCAACTGAATCAAAAAGACATGATGGCGACGCTCGACGTTCTTGGTGAGCATATCTCTAAAAAGGAAGAAGCCGCAGCCACCGCCGTCGGCTATCTCGAAGCGCTGGAAGCCATTCATCGCGAAAAGCTCGACAGCAATATTTCCATCAAGCTCACCGCCTTCGGCCTCAAGCTCGATTTTGATTTTTGCTTCAATAACGTTCACCGTGTGGTGCAGCGCGCCCAAGAACTCAATAATTTTGTGCGCATCGATATGGAAGATTCCACCTGCACGACCGATACGCTGCGTCTTTACGATCTGCTCCGCCAAGAATTTCGCAACGTCGGCACGGTGATTCAGGCTTATATGCGCCGTTCGCTTACAGACATTCGCGGTCTTATGCAAAACGGCGTACCCACCAATATTCGTCTTTGCAAAGGCATTTACGTCGAGCCGCGCCACATCGCCTACAAGAACCGTGAGCTGATCAACAAAAATTTCACTTTTCTACTGACCGAATTGATACGCAAAAAGGCTTACGTCGGCATCGCCACCCATGACGAGCGGCTGGTTTGGGACGGCATGCGTTTGGTGGATCGTTTGAAGATTCCCCACGAGCGCTACGAGTTTCAGATGCTGCTGGGCGTCGAGGAAGAGCTGCGCGATACGATCGTCGAGTCCGGACATCGCTTGCGGATTTACGTGCCTTTCGGAAAAGCCTGGTATGCTTATTCCGTGCGCCGGTTGCAAGAGAATCCGCAAATCGCCGGATACGTGATCCAAAATTTCTTCGGCCTGAAAAGCTCTTGAAGTTCTCTTGCGTTTTTCCAACAGACGAAACCCCTCCCAACCCAGCCTGCTTTCGCTCTTGTTTAAGCTTTATTTTTTTATTATATTGTGGGTTGAACGAATTTCACCCGTTTGGGAAAATTCTGCAAGAGTTTCGCACGTCGTTTGTTGAGCTTTTATCCGCGGTCATTACATGAAGCCTTCGTTTGAACCGATCGAGCATACCGCCGACGTCGGTTACCGTCTTTGGGCGCCGAGCCTGTCGGAACTCTTCGCCGTCGCTGGACGTGCTTTATTTGACGCCATCACCGAGCTTGATTCGATCCAGCCGCAATTCGAACAAAAAATCGAAGCCGAAGCCGGTGACGTTGAGGCGCTGTTGGTGGCTTGGCTCTCCGAGCTGAATTATCGCTGCATCACCGAACTCGAGTTGTACGGAGAATTTGTCATCGAAGAGATTTCGCCGACTGCGATGCGCGCCACTGTTAAGGGCGAAAAAATCGATCCGGCGCGGCACGTGATTCAAACCGAGATCAAAGCCGTGACTTATCACGAGCTTTACGTGCGGCAAACTGAAAACGGCTGGGAAGCGCAAGTGATTTTTGATGTGTAAATTTTGAACTGATTTCACAGTTTTCAGGAGGGGTAATATGTCGCGATACATCGATCCCACCACCGATTTTGGCTTCAAAAAGCTTTTCGGCGAAGAAGCCAATAAAGACATCATCATGAGCTTCATCACGGATGTGTTGGAGCTTCAAACGCCTTTGGCAGAGCTCCGTTTTTTAGACAAGGAACAGCTTCCGGAAATCATCGAAAGACGCGCCGGAGTCTACGATCTTTTTTGCACCGATCAGACAGGAAACCATTTCATCGTCGAAATGCAAAAGAGCCTGATTGCGTATATAAAAGACCGCATGGTTTACTATTTGACTTTTCCAATTGCCAAGCAAGCGCCCAAAGGCGGGATGTTGCGCGTTGCCGAGCCTGTTGACGCCACCTATGGGAAAGCCATCAAAAAGACGCCGTGGGATTTTAAACTGGAAGCAGTTTATTGCATTGCCATATTAGGTTATGAGCTCGATGGCAGCACAATGGCGGTCAATCGCAATAGCCTTCGCAATGATGAGCCGCCGCACGCGCTGTTTTATGACAAGCTGAAATTTATTACAATAGAACTGCCTTTGTTTGATGAGACAAAGCCTGAATACAGCCTTGACAAGCATCTCAATAAATGGCTATATTTTTTGAGCAATCTCCCCGACTTCGACCGGATGCCGGAAATTTTCAAAGGTGATGCGGTCTTCGAGAAAGCTTTTGCGTTGGCTGAAATTGCGAACTTAACGGAGGCGGAACTCAGCCAGTACCATCGCAGCTTGAAATATCTCTGGGATGATTACGCCAAACTCACGACCGCCGAACAAAAAGGTGAACTGAGAGGTGAACTGAGAGGCGAACAGAAAGGCATTCTAAAAGGCAAATTGCAAGTCGCACAAGCCCTTCTTCAAAAAGGAAGTGATCCTGCCTTTGTTGCTGAAGTGACCGGACTATCGATGGATCAGATTCAACGCTTGCAAAATCCCGAAGCCCCAGCCAGAAAACTTTATCCAACCATCGAATAGAGGTTTTTTGCCATGTCCGAAATCAAACTCAACAAGCTCGCCGACTACCTCTGGGAAATTCCTCAGGAGGGAAATATGTTGGCGCCGGCGCGGATTTACGCGACCGAAAAAATGCTCAAAGACATTCTCGCCGACAACGCGCCGCAACAGGCCGTGAATGTCGCGCATTTGCCCGGCATCGTCGGGTATTCTCTTGCCATGCCGGATATTCATTGGGGCTACGGTTTTCCCATCGGCGGTGTCGCCGCGTTCGATGTCAACTCCGGCGTGATTTCGCCTGGCGGAGTCGGGTATGATATCAACTGCCTTGCGGGCGACACGCAGGTGTTGTCCGCCCACGGTTACAGCCGCACGATTGCCGAAATGGAAATCGACTGGCAAACCGCAAAATTGCGCTGCCAGGATTTTGCTTCCGGCCACGATAGCGACACAAATGTTGTGGGCTATCTCAAACGCTGGCCCAATACTCCGGTGTATCGTGTGACCACCGACACGGGTGATGAGATTATCGCAACCGCCGATCATCCATTTTGGACACCGGACGGCATGATCGAATTGCGCCGGTTGAAAATTGGAGATCGTGTGGCGCGCTATCCTTTTGTAGGTGTGCCTTACGAAACACCGGATGACAAAATTTTGATAGATGAAGCCGATATTGTCAACCTGCTGGCGATGCACGGAAAGGGCAAATCCGGCAATGCGCTGACACAAATTCTGAATGAGCTCAAAAAACACGCGCTTTTGCCTTTGCGCGCCAATTCGCCGCAATTGCCTTATCTGCTCAAATTGTTGGGTTATGTTTTAGGCGACGGCACGATTTATTTCAGCGGCGGTGACGGCAAAGGCACAACGTGGTTCTATGGCCAGCCGGAAGATTTGGAAACAATTCGCGCCGATGTCGCCGCAGCCGGATTTACACCATCGCGGATATATTCTCGCGATCCCGCCGAGGCGGGACATCGCATCACGACAACTTACGATGAATATGAGTTTGAAAATCGTGAACATGCCTTTAAAGTTGTCAGCAGCAGCTTCGCGGCTTTGCTTGCTGCTTTGGGTGCGCCGGTTGGAAATAAAGCTTCGCAAAACTACGGCGTGCCAACGTGGCTCTTTGACGCTCCGCTTTGGCAGCAGCGCCTTTTTCTCTCAGCATTTTTTGGCGCTGAGCTTGCATCGCCCCGCGCGTTTGCAGAACGAAATTACAATTTCACGTCGCCAGTGCTCTCGCTCAATAAACGCGAAAGCTATTTAAAAAGCGGCCAGGCTTTTCTCGAAGGCATTAGCCGATTGCTGGATGGTTTTGGCGTCAAAACCAATACGATTAGTCAGCGCCAAGAACAGATCAACAAAGATGACAGCATCTCATATCGGCTAAGATTAATTCTCGCCTCGCAAACCGAAAGTCTGCTCAACCTTTGGGGCCGCATCGGTTTTGAATACAACCGCAAGCGCCGAGTTTTGGCAAATGTGGCCGTCGCCCATCTGAAGCATAAAGCGAACATTGTACAAATCCGCGAAGAAGCTGCTGAAACGGCAATGGCTTTGCAAGCTGAAGGAAGGGCGCCTCAAGAAATCTACGACGCCATTGTCGGAGCGCATGTCAATCGTCGTTTCGTGGAACGTTCATTATACGGCGGCAGAACCGCCTCGGCACCTATCGGTGAATCTTTTATGACTTTTGACGAATTCCGCGCCGACGCCACGCTCGGACTTGGCGACAGCGGCATGGTTTGGAGCCGCATCATCCGTCTCGAAGAAATTCCTTTTAATGAAGAAGTTTACGATTTTACCGTTGCTCATCGCGATCACAACTTTGTGGCCAATGGCTTCGTTGTTTCCAATTGCGGCGTGCGTCTGATGGCCTCCAGTCTCACGCGCGACGAAGTGGAGCCAAAAATTCAGGAGCTTGTTAAAGCGCTCTTTCATCACGTGCCGACCGGTGTCGGTTCCAAAGGCAACGTCAAGCTCACGCAAAAAGAGCTTGAGGAAGTCATGAGAAAAGGCGCGCAGTGGGCCATCAAAAACGGTTATGGCGACAAAGACGATATCGAGTTCATCGAAGAGAACGGCCAGATGGATGACGCCGAGCCGGGCAAAGTTTCCAAGAAAGCCAGCGAGCGCGGCCGGCCGCAGCTTGGCACGCTCGGCAGTGGCAATCATTTTCTCGAAGTCGGCTACGTCTCGCAAATCTTCAACGCGCGTGCCGCCGAAGCACTCGGCCTCTTTCAAAATCAAATTACCGTCATCATCCATTGCGGCTCGCGCGGGTTTGGCCATCAGGTTTGCGAAGATTACATCGGCGTGATGAATAACGCCGTGCACAAATATGGCATCACTCTGCCGGATCGCCAGCTCTGTTGCGCGCCGGTCAGCTCGCCGGAAGGGCAAAGCTATCTCGGCGCTATGCGCTGCGCCGTGAACTTCGCATTTGCCAATCGCCAGATGATCGCGCATTGGACACGTGAAGCGTTTTCAAAAGTCATCAACAAAGTTCCGAAGTACATCGGTCTGCGCACGGTTTACGAAGTCGCGCACAACATCGCCAAAATGGAAGACCACGTTTTCGAAGGCAAACCAATGACGGTATGCGTCCATCGTAAAGGCGCGACGCGTGCGTTTCCGGCCGGGCATCCGCACATTCCCGAAGCCTATCAGGAAATCGGCCAGCCCGTGCTCATCCCTGGCGATATGGGCCGTTATTCATACGTGCTCATTGGCGCCGACGGCGCGATGGAGCAAACCTTCGGCTCGACCTGTCACGGCGCCGGCCGCGCCATGAGCCGCCACAAAGCCAAGAAAACTGCCCAAGGCCGCAACATCACCCGCGAGTTGGCGGAGAAAGGCATCTACGTCATGG
>JBOHQZ010000202.1:0-9095 GCA_050732275.1 bacterium | reverse complement strand
TAGAGGCGCTGAAGAACAAAGTTCCCCAAAAGCCGTTTATAGCAAAAGTCAGGAGGTATTTATGAAACCAAGAGATGTTGTGATCATGGCTTTGGCTGTTTTCGCCTCGCGATGCACGCATATTCGCCAGGTCCATTCATTTGATGACATCAACAAAGCTGCTGCCGGTAAACTTGCCAGCATGACTTTGACGAATGGGCAGGTTCTCTCCGGAAAAGGCCTCCAGATGGCTATGGACTCGACGTTCTGGCTCGATAAAGCAACAGGCCGCAAGCAGTCCATTGCAACGTCAGAGATTGGCAAGGTTGTTATTAAAAAGCGCGGCCGCGGCGCGTTGGAAGGTTTGGGAATAGGGATCCTTACCGGGGCTGTTACAGGGGCTTTGATTGGTTTTGCGAGTGGTGACGATGACCCCAAAACAGTGTTTCTCCCATTGACTGCCGAAGAAAAAGCACTGGGAGGTGGCATTGTTCTTGGAGGGGCCGGAGGTCTACTTGGTTTGCCAATTGGAGCGGCAGTAGGCAGCAAGGATAAGTTTGTTTTGCATGAGAAAAAAAGCGCAGACAAATAGTGTGACGCAACGTTTAGGAAACGCGCTTGTCAAAAAAATACAGTGACACTTCAAACCTCGACTCTAAGGTGCATCATGAAAATCGGAATCCGCCGTGGCTTCGCGATGCTCTTGCTCGGCGCCATGCCGTTTGAGATTAACTTTGCGCCGGCAGATAGCGCGCAGACCACCGTGCAATTTTTCGGCGGAGTGGGGCAATATGCTCTCATCCGAAGAGGTTGCGAAGGTGAAGTGCTCGAAAAGCAAGGCGTTCCGTTTCGGGAATTGAGCGCCGCCGTCGAGCACAAATTCGCCGCGCCGGTGAGGTTGGGAATTCGCAGCAGCTATATCTTTGGCAAACAGAAGGTCGAAGCAGTGTTCTATGACCCGACAAGAGGTTATCAAACGATAACGAGATTCGTTTCGAGGGACAATTTTGCCATGAACCCCTACCTCGATTTAGAGTGGAAATCTTTTGGAATTGGCGGCGGTTATTTCCGGGCGCGCCACCCTCTCGCGGGAAACGATAACATCGAAGGGATTGACTCACCGATCAGCGCTTATCTCCGTTTCGGCAATCGTCGCGCCGTCTACGTGAGCACGTCGTTTCTGCATCACCTCCATTTTTACACCGGCGGTTATTGCCATCTCGGCGTGGGCTCCGGCAAGAATTCCAACTTTGACTGGTGGCTCGGTTTGGGATTTGTCGGACCTTATGATAAAGCCGGCCTGTTGTTCAAATCCGATATTCACTTGCAGCGACATTTCAAGCTGAACGTGCTCACGCGCCTTGGCGTATCTGAAGGCATCTCGGAAAGCGCCATCGGACTGGGATTGACTTATTATTAAAATCGTTTGGGGGATTTATTGCAACTCGCCCAATCACATATGAGTTGTTCTAAAAAACTTTATTGGTGGCGCTTATCGCCGTGGGCGCCTGTTTTTTTGAGCACCGTTTTCTTCTGCGGCTGCTTTACCTACAACTACGCGGAAAAGGATCTTTTCGAGCCGCAGAAGGAAACGCAGTTGGCCTCGGTATACCGGTTCGAGCGGCTTTTCCTAAACACATCGGACAGCGTTGAAATCGAGGGCTGGTGGCTTTCACGAGAGGATGCCGAGCTGACGATTTTCTTCCTGCCGGGAAACAGTTGGAATCTGCGCCATCGCATTCCGGCTTTTAATGCGATCGCTTCCCGAATCAAAGCCAACATCTTCGCGGTGAACTATCGAGGGTATGGCTTGAGCAGTGGCGAACCAACGGTGGACGGGATTTGCAGAGATGGCGAGACTGCGATGGCCTTTCTCCGTGATCATATTCAGCCAAAGCGTGTGCTGCCTCTTTATATTCTGGGTTATTCTCTGGGAAGCTACGTCGCTTTATCTCTCGCAACGCGGCACCCTTGCGAGGGAATCATTTTGCTGGCGGGGTTTACATGCACAAAGGAAGTGATGGAACACGCCCGGCAGAAGCGTATTCCTGTTTATGCGCGGCTATTTGTCCGAATCAAGCCGGATTCTTGTCTTTACAAACTCGATAACCTGACGCTTTGTGAAGCGCATTTTCCAACCGGCCTTATTCGCCCACGGAATCAGTGATCCGCATATTCCGGTATGGATGAGCCGGAGTTTGCACAGAACCTGTCCCGCACCCCAAAAAAGTCTGGCGTTGATAAACGGCAATCATTTTTTGATGGACAGCCCGACTTTTGAAGCTGTTATCGATGAAATTGCCGGGTTCATCAAAGTGACAAGCGCTCCCGCAAATAGACAAACACAAAAAAGATGATTTTGGTGAGATAGGGTCCAATGACACCCAAGCGAGCAGCATTGGCTCGGATATTCATGCTTCCGGGGTCAATGCTGCTCAGCTCATTTCTTGTGCTTTTTCGACAACAGGCCAATCTATTGCTGCATTCATCGCAACACGACGATTTTCCTCTCCGCCACAAAATCTCCCGCCACGATGCGCACGAGATAAATGCCGGCGGCGACCAAACGTCCGGCCTCGTCAGTGCCATCCCACACCACCGTGTACTCTCCCGATGCTTGCTCTTTGATGACGAGCGTTTTCATCACCTGGCCGAGCAAATTGTAAATCTTCAATTCGACAGGCACGTTGCTGTGCGGAAGTCCGGCGGCAATGGTGTAGCGAATCGTGGTTGTGTTGCGGCCCCAGGCGCTTTGCGGAGAGAATGGATTCGGATAATTTTGCGCGAGCGAAAAAACGCGCGGATGATTCGCGGCGGGATCGGTTTCAACCGAAGTGGGTATGCCGAGGCCAGGCTCGATGACGAGGAACGCGGTGTACGGCGAGAGCACGCTGTACGTGATGCTGAGCATGACCACTGCATCGACCAATTCCGGTCTCTCACCGAAGCGTTCGATGTCTTGCAACAACGCTTGAATCTTTTGCGCCGCCCAGTAGCGGCTCACGTACTCGTTGCCCGGCGCTTCTCGCCAATCCACGGCCATCGAAGTATCAACGGTTGTTTGGTTGCTATTGGCCTGAAACTGCAGCACGCCGATGCCGGGCGGCACATAGCGCCCGGTCTGCAGAATCTGCATGCCTTGCGATAGATTCGGTATGGAAGCCGGGAGCAGATCGTAAGTCGTGATGCCCTGGTAAACGATCCGCGCATTCGTCAGCAGCGGTGAAGTGATGGTGCCATAAATTTGCACCAAACGTGCGGTGACATTTTCCGACTCGCCGATGAAAAAAGCGGTGGCGCCATTCTCCTGCGCCATCGTTCGGAAGAAGTCTTTGTTCAAATCGCTGCCAAGTCCGATAGGGAAAATGGCGGCAGACAATTTATTGGCCTGTTTGACATTGGCCAAAATGACCTCCGTCCGGGTTTCGCCCCAAGTCGGCTGCCCATCGCTGATGATTAAAATCTGCGGCTGTCCGGCGGTGCTATCGAGCATCGCCAGCGCTGCCAGCAGCGCGTCATTCAAATTGGTGAGCCCGGTGGCCGAGAGCGTTTGAATGTAGGTTTTCGCTCTGGTTTTGTTCGCGGCATCAGCTTCCACAAGCGCCGGAGAAAAAGTTGAAATTTCCGTATTGAACGCGATGACGTTGAATTGATCGCTCGGCTGCAACTGATCGACGAAATAGCTTAAGGCCTGTTTGACTTGCGAAAGTCGCGTTCCAATCATGCTTGCCGAGATGTCGGCGCAGAAAATGAATTGCCGGGGTCCGGCGCTCTTTTTGAAAAAATCATCCGGCAGATACATCCAAAGCAAATAATAGCCATCGTCGTTGGAATTTGTCGGCGCATATTTCAGCGTGTTAAAAATCGGAAACGTTTTGGGGCGGAAATGCAGCAAAAAATCGTACTCGAATGCGGTATTCGTCGTTTTAAAGTCAACTGAATATTCCGTTCCGGACAGCGCCGTGATTTGAGTGGTTGCGGGCGGCACTTGGGCGCCGAGCCAAACCGAGTCAACCGGCGCTTGCGTTTTGAGCTCGAGGTGAATTCGCGCGCTTTCCACGTGCTTGCCGGCGTAGTTTTCCAACCGCAGCGGAAAGAAAAACTCGACGGCATTGCCCTTTGCCGGCAGCGGCTGGAGGTATTTGATCTCGAGGCGCCGCTCGCTGCGCGGAGGCAGCGGAAAGAGCCGGAGACGAAAGACATTATCGGCCACCTGCTCGGCCAGTAGGGGATCGGTCAAGCGGCGCACGATCTGCTCGTATTGCTGCACCGCTTCCTCTCTGCGCTTGATCACCTGTTCCACGCGCTGACCGTTGATCCATAACGCTATCTCCGTGAGCTTGGAGCCTTCAGGCATTTCAAAGAAATAAACGCCCTCGAGCGTTGAGGTGTTGTCATTGTAAAAAGTTTCGTCAACGTGCACAACGGCGAATTGATCTTGGATTTCCACGGTCGCAGCGAATTTGCGCAACTGCAGGTCGAAAACAGGGCTGTTCTCCAAATTGGGAAATCGCCCGTAGAGCTTGCCGCTGGCTTCGGCAAGCTGGCAAAGGCCGAGCATCAAAACCAGCGAGACGATGAGACGTAGCAATTTGCGTTTCATAAAACACCTCTTGGGTTTCTCCTGCAATCCTACTCGTACTCGTACTCTTACTCCTACTCCTACACATACTCGCTTTTTAAGGATTTTCAACGTGAGTAAGAGTATGAGAAAGAGTACGAGCAACCAGCAACTATTTTCAATCAGGCCATCTGACCTCGCCATTAGACTTCGGACATTTGACCTCGGGCTTCGGACTTACTTCATCATCACCAGCTTCAAGGCTTTTCGGCTCGCCGGCGTTTTCAGCACGAAAAAGTAAGTTCCGGTTGCTGCGACTTGTCCGGCGTCATTGCGGCCGTCCCAGGTGAATTGGTAAGCGCGTTTGCCCGCGTCGATGGGAAGATCGAATGTGCGCACGACTTGTCCGATCAGGTTGTAAATTTTCAATGAAACATTTTCTCTTTTCACGGTGCTCGGCAAGCGCACCGTGAGCGTCGTGGCCGCGTTGAATGGATTCGGATAAGCCTGCAGCAGAGAGTCATCGCCAGCCTCTTTTTCCCGAGACACAATAGAACTGACTAGCTTTGATTCGTCTTTGCAGTCCTGGCAGACTTTTACCGTATCGCTCGGCTCGAGCGCGAGAAAAGCCGTGTAACGCGACAGCACGCGTTCGCGCAAGCTGGCCTCGAGAATCTGCTTGATGATCTCATTCGTTTGCGGCTGTCCTTCGAGCGCAGCGATGTAATTGCCGGTCCAAATTTCCTCCGCCAAACTGTCGCTGCGCGCGGCCTCTTCGGCTGCTATGGTCTTGGTGGTTGAAAATGTTTGCTGTTTATAAACCCCGGCGGCTTGCACCACGAACGGAAAACCGCCGTTGAATTTGCCCAGTTGGAGAATCGGCCGGTTGAGATAAATCGCCGAACCGGCCGCCCCCAAATTATAACGGCCAAAGCAGAAGCCATTCTCGAGTGTCGTGTAAAAATCGAACGAATCGATGAAACCGTTCAGCGTTTGCGCGATCGCCGTCAGCATGCCGGAAAATGAACTGGCAGCACGTATATTGGCGTAATTGCCGTATGTTCTTTGGGTGAGATTCTGATAAAAGTATTCGTTGCCATAATACGACCGGCCGCCGGTATAGTAGTAAGTCGCGTTGGCATTGGTGAAATCGGCAACATGAACGGGCAGCACCGGATTCATCCTGTTGAGCACATCATTGAGCAGCGGATTGGCCACGCGATAATCGCCAACCTGATCGGAATTTGTAATCAGCAACAGACTGCAGTTGTTGCCATTTTTCTTGACAAAATCGAGGCCGTTCGCCAGCAAGGCCGGCAGATTGCTGTAGCTCGCCAGCGGGTTCGAACCGGCGTTGGCGAAAGCCTGGTCGATGGCGGCAGGATCAGCGGCGAACCACTTTTCACCGGCGCGACGAATGGTTAAATTTGAAAAAATAAGATTGAACGAGTCGGCAGGCGTGAACTGCTCGCGCAGCATCGCCTTCACGCCGTTCAGCACTTCGTTCGTGGCGATGGTGCTCTTGCCGGCAAGGTAATCGAACAGAATAGCCACTTTGCGTTGTGCTTGCAACTGCAGCGCCTGGGAAGGCAAGAGCGCAAGCTGATAAATGCCGCCATTGCCGGCGGAATAGCGGCTGACATAAACGCCGTTACGCATCGGCGAATCGAGCGCAAAAGTCAACGAGGTCAAGACTGCCGCGGCAGGAATATCGGCGCGTTGATAAAGACCGAAGAATGTATCTTCCTTCTCGTTAAAAGCGACGTCGGGAAATCCCAATAGCCGCGGTTTTTGCCAATCCGCATGCGGCCAAAACAGCAAATAAAACGTGGCCAGAGGATTTCGCGAAGTGCGCAATAAATTGGTTGGCAACGCCGCGCTCACCGCGGTTGCCGACCATTGCGCCGGCATCAAATACGTCAGCTTGATCTTTCGTCTCGCATTGCCTTTCATCGGGTAAATGCGCAGCTCGTAACTCGTCGGGCTATTCTTGAAAAGAATGGCGGGATCGCGCCGGCGTTTGACAATATTTTCGTAGATTGACGAGGCGGTCCAGCGATCCATGATCAGCGCGCGGACAATTTGGTCGTCCACCCACAACCAAAGATCATGCACGATCGCCTCCGGCGGTAAATCGAAAAAGAACTGCACTTCGACGCTATCCACCGCTGTAAAATTCAAGTCGCGCGCTGAAAACGTCAGATACAACCCGTATTCCATGTAAATGCCCTGCGGTCGAATCGAGACAATGGCCTCTTCAATGGTTCCCTGGCCATATCGCCATGTCTGCTGCGGATGCTGGATGCGCAACAAATCGTAGCCATACGCCATGCTGTTGAAATGCAAACTGCACAAGAGCGTCACGCCATAGGCAAAAAAAGTTGTTAATCTTTTGCTCATAAACAATCTCCCTGATCAAGTCAACTTCTAAACAACTCATTGACCGGTCACTATAGTTCAACTGATTTGTGGTGAACAAACGATCTAAGCGACCGGTCAAACCTGTTGCTTAGAAGTGAATGTTGGTTAACCTTATTTTGCCAACACCATCGTTCGTGTGCCGGTAAACTCCGGCGTGCGCAACCGATAAAAATAGATGCCGCTCGCCACGAATCGGCCTTGTTCATCGGAACCGTCCCATTCTGCGTGATGCGCACCAGCTTGCAAAACTTCCTTCAATAACGTTTTAACTCGTTCACCACGGATATTATAAATCGCCAGTTCCACCGCGCTGCGTTGCCCTAAATAAAATTCTAGACGCGTCTTAGGATTAAATGGGTTGGGGTAATTTTGCGCCAGATGAAAAAGCCGGATCACTTGCGCCTGATAGTTAATCGAAGTGGAGAGACGTTGTCCGTTACGCAGAACGACATCGACTCGATAGTACCAATTCAATGAGGGAGCGGCGGTCACATCATCGTACGCCATGGCATTTGGCGCTAAAGCTGCCACCCGCTCGTAATTTCCATTAACCCGCTCAGCGCGATAAACCTCAATGGCGGCGATTTCGGCGACTTCACCTTGGAGGTGCCAAGTTAACCGAATTGTTGGGCGGTCACTCACAAATACGGCGGCGGCTTGCAGTTGCGTCACGAGCACGCCTTCAGCCACCGGCGTCGTCGGGTCGGGCGGTTTGAATTGAGTAAACGGCGAGAGCACGCCGTATTTCACACTCAACGCGATGATCTGCTGTTTGAGCGCTTCGGATTTATTTTCCTTTAACCATCTGGCATAGAGATGATCGATTTTCTTTTTTGCCCAAATTTTGGGCACAAACGCATTTTCCGTGCTCTGCTCCGGAAAAATTAAATTTGAATATACGATGGAAGTGTCCGCGGTGGCAACTCGGCCTCTGAGCGTGATATTGGTGTTCCCAAACGTGTTGTTGCGGCCGGCAATCACCTGCTGGAATCCGGCAAAGATGTCCGGTAAATCAACCGGGTAAAGATCGAACACCTGCATGTCGTCAAATTCCAGTTTCACGTCAACCAGAACCGGATTGCTGATGCGGGCAAAGAAGTTGGCGATGATGTCACTGATCGGCTCATTCTCTTTTAGGTATGTGGCGGTGCCGTGATTCTCGTCGGCGAGCGCTTGCAGCAAATCCTGGCCGATGTAGTCGCCGACGCCGAACACGAAAATGCTGGCGTTGTTCTTATTCGCCGCGCGCACATTCGCCAAAATTCTTGGCGTGTTGGTTTCGCCGACCGTGGGCAGGCCGTCGGTGAGAAAAACGACCTGATTCACCCCGTTCGGTATCGTTTGCGATAGACCGGTGAGCAACGCCTCGTTGGCGTTGGTGCCGCCATTGGCTTGAATGTTGTTGATATATGAAACCGCCTGGCCGATGTTGGCGGCGGTGGCGGCGACCGGCTCGTTTTGATAAATGCGAATATCCGAGGCAAAATCGACGATGTTGAAGAAATCGTTCGGATTGAGATGCTCAACGCAGAAGCGCGCTGCCGCCTTGGCTTGCTCCATCTTGACGCCCAGCATGCTGCCGGAGCGATCCAGCACAAAGGTAAAATATTTATTGAGAACAGAGCTTGGCCGCACTTCGCCAGGCTCGAGCAGAAGCACGAAATAGCCTGCAGTTTCGGTGGTATCGGCAGGGTCGTGGTAAGTCAGAGAAAACAGGCCGACTTCTTTTTGGGATAGTGTGTAATCGATGACAAAATCTTTTGGCGGCGTAAAGCTGGCGTTGTCATAACCAACGGTTGCTTGGTATGGGCCGCGTTGATCGATGCCGGCGGCGTAGTTGGGCGTTTGCATGCCGGTGATCGTTCGTTGCGTGGAGAACGTCACGAGCATGGCGAGCGCATCCAATGGCCCGGCAGAGAATTGACTGCTATAAAGCGGGAAACGATATTTGATCGCGCCAAAATCATAAGGCAGGAGCGCGGCGTAACTGAGGCGCACGCGAAACGTGTCCTCTTTTGCCACGGTCGGGAAAATGAAGGGATTGGGCAACAGATAATCTTGCAGGGCAGGATCGAGATTTTCTCCCGGCAAATTTTGATGCCCGCCACCGGTGTCAGCGGCGACCAATTTGAAG
>JBOHQZ010000201.1:0-9097 GCA_050732275.1 bacterium | reverse complement strand
TCGATCACCGACACGCGCGAGACGATTGCGGCAAAGATCGCCGTTTCGACGGCAGTGAAGCCGAGCATCGGCATTCCGGTGCCGGTGCCGGACGCGATGGTGAATCCGGAACAGACCTTTGCCAGTCAGACCGAAATGAGCCAATACGTCGGCCCAGAATTGGGTGAAGGCAAAAACGGCGGTGAGACTCAGATTGTGGCCGAAGCGGGTGATTTGGATTTGCAAATCGAAGACGAAGGCCCGCCGCCGGATTTCGTGCCGTTTGAAAAAGCGCCTGCGGTTATCAAACGCATCGACCCGGTTTATCCCGAGCTGGCGAGAAAAGCCAACATGGAAGGTCGGGTGATTGTGAAAGTATGGATCGACCGAAAAGGCAAAGTGAAAGACGTCGTCATCCTGAAAGGCGCGATGGAGATTTTGAATGAAGCGGCGGTCAAGGCGGCGAAACAATGGGAATTTACGCCGGCGATGATGAAGACAGGACCGGTTGACGTGTGGTCGACGCTGACATTCACCTTCAAGCTTTCTATTCCGGATACGTAAAGCAGGAGAGGTTGAAATGAAACTCTGGCGCTTACTTATCATGGGCGTGTTGCTCGTGCAGGCGTTGCCGGTCCTTGGGCAAACTCAGCTCGCCAAAGGAAAAGAGTTCTTGCAGCGAGGCGAGGCCGAGGCGGCCCTCGTCGAGCTACGGCAAGCCGCTGCACAAGCCCCGAAAAATCCGGTAGTGTGGTTTTGGCTGGGTGAAGCTTATTTTCAAGCCGCCAAATTTGACTCGGCGGCGTTTGCGGCGGAAAAAGCTGTTGATTTGGATGATAAGGCGACGACAGGATATCTTTTGCTGTCCAAGGTCAGGCTGGCTGAAAAAAATCCCGGCGAGGCTGTGGCGGTTTTGCGCGCCGGCCTCAAACACAATAAACAAGATCATGCTTTGTTGGTGCAACTCGGCAAGGCGCTTGTCGCCAGCGATTCCAGCGATCAGGCCATCATTGCTTTTACCAAGGCGCAAAGCGTCGTGCCGAATGATCCGACGACTTACGAGGCGTTGGGAGATATTTACATGCAGCAAGGCGGCACCGTCGTGGCCATCATGCGGTACGAGAAAGCGCTGGAATTGGATTCTCTGCAGGCGAATCTGCAACATAAGCTTGCCAAAGCTTATATGAAAGAACGCCGTTATAATGAAGCGGCGCGCGCGTACCAGATGGTCGTCAAGCTCGATACGACCAATCAAGAAGCGGTGTTCGAATTGGCGAAGCTTTACTTTGCGGCCAAATGGTACGACAAAGCCGCTCGGCTTTTGCCCGATTACGTCCGCCGGCATCCGGAGTCGCGGGAGGCCATGGCGATGTATGTGGAAGCGCTTTATTCCGGCCGGCAATATCAAGACATGTTGACGGCGGCGGCCAAGATGTCCGAGGCCGAGCTTAATTCGGCCAAAACGCTGCGCATGCTGGCACACGCGCAATACGAGCTGCGCCAGTACGAGCCGGCCATTGTTACGTACCAAAAACTCGCGCAGCAAGAGAAGCTTTCCGGCGATGAATTGAAGCGGCTTGGCAGGGCCTATGTTGAAACAAAGCAGGATTCTTTGGCCGCCCTCGCGCTCGAAGAGACCCTGCAGCAAAATGCGAACGCGGCGGAGGTGTACGGCGATCTCGGCGCGATTTATATGCGTCTGCGGCAATTCGACAAGGCCGCGGCGGCATTTGAAAAAAAGTTCACGCTCGATTCGACCTCGGTCAGCGCTCACATGAATTACGCGCTTTGCAACATGGCGCTGCAAAAGTGGAACATGGCGCGTGTCGCCTTGTATCGTGTGCTCCGCTTGAAGCCGGATTACCTGCAAGGCCACCTTTCTCTCGCCCGCACGCTGATGCAGATGGATTCGCTGCAGCAGGCCAAAAAGGTGTGCGAAAGAATCATTAAATTGGCCGACGCCACGCCGGCAAATTATAAATCCGAATTGGCTGAAGTGCAAGGGTATATCGGGTTTGTGTTGCTGCTCGATAAAAAATATCCCGAGGCGATTGAGGCTTTGACGGCCTCGATTCGGCTCATTGACAACAACGCGCAGACGCGGCTTTGGCGCGCCCAGGGTTTGGCGCTGTCCGGCAAAATGGAAGAAGCCGTAGCGGAATACAAAGTGGTGCTGAAGCTCGATCCGCAAAACAAGGAAGCGAAAAAAAATCTGACCCTGCTGACGCAGTAAAAGTAAAACGTAATGCGTAAAACGTAAGACGTAATTAATAATTTACGCATTACGTTTTACGTTTTAATTTAAGGAAAAAACATGGATCTCACCACGACTTATCTCGGCAGGAAATTGAAAAATCCGCTCGTGGCTTCGGCTTCGCCGTTGTCGCGGAGCCTGGACAACATTCGCCGTCTCGAAGATGCCGGCGCTGCCGCCGTTGTGCTCTTTTCCCTTTTCGATGAAGAAATTCTCCATGAAACGCGCGAGCTTGATCATTATCTCACCTACGGCACCGAGAGCTACGCCGAAGCCTTGAGCTATTTCCCCGCGCCGCACGAGTTTTATCTCGGCCCCGAAGAATACCTCGAGCACATTCGCCGGGCCAAGGCGGCGGTGGCGATCCCCATTATCGGCAGCCTCAACGGCGTTTCGCCCGGCGGCTGGATCAATTACGCCCGCAAGATCGAAGCGGCCGGCGCCGATGCGCTCGAGCTGAATCTTTATTATATCCCGACTGATCCCGCGCTGTCGAGCGACGATATAGAGCGGATGTATTTGAACACGCTCAAAGCGGTGAAAGCCAGCGTCAACATGCCGGTGGCGCTCAAGCTCAGCCCGTTTTTAGCGCGATGGCGAACATGGCGCGACAATTCGACGCTGCCGGCGCCGATGCGCTGGTGTTGTTCAATCGTTTCTATCAACCCGACATCGATCTGGAAAATCTCGAGGTCGTGCCCAACGTCATCCTGAGCACGCCGCAAGCCATGCGCCTGCCGCTGCGCTGGATCGCGATTCTGTATGGAAAAATCAAGGCTGATCTGGCGGCGACCAGCGGCATTTATACCGCCTCGGATGTTTTAAAGATGCTCATGGCCGGCGCCAATGTCACGATGATGACGTCCGCGCTGTTGCGCCATGGCGTTCGGCACATCAGCAAAGTGCTCGAAGAAATGATCGTTTGGATGGAAGCGCACGAATATGAATCGGTGGAAATGATGCGGGGCAGCATGAGCCAAAAAGCGGTGGCCGAGCCGGCCGCGTTCGAGCGGGCGAATTACATCAAGGCGCTGCACAGTTTTCAGAGTGTCTATTAACGGACCTTTCACAAGTATTTCTTTGTGTGCGTTTTTGATCCGTGTGAAAACTTTTGAGTTTTCAATTTCGTGTGTGATTATTTTTAAGTTCCTGCGTGGGGTGTTTCTATATCCACTCATCGCTTTTTCCCACCGACCGGCCATTTCGCAAAATTCCCATTCATAAGAATAGCCAACAGCTCTTTCGCATGAATGAGAAATCTTGCCCCAGCTTGTAATATTCTCAACCCAAGTCTACTTGCTGCATCTTCTTGTTTTATTGGTGTTTGAGTCGCCGGCTTCTTGCCTTATCTCCAGCCTATTTGACGGCATACTCTTTGAGAGAAGTATTTTAAAACCGCTTCATCAAATTGGCAAACCCGAGGTAGCAGATGAAAAGACGTTTGAAACTCTACTTAGCCATCGCTGTGGTGCTGATTGCAGTCGCGCTTCTTGTTGGCAGCAGCATGCAGGACACGATGGTTTATTCCGTCA
Source organism: bacterium (assembly GCA_050732275.1). Taxonomy (GTDB): domain Bacteria; phylum Zhuqueibacterota; class Zhuqueibacteria; order Zhuqueibacterales; family Zhuqueibacteraceae; genus Zhuqueibacter. Next base: position 5,332 of record JBOHQZ010000201.1, on the reverse strand, counting down.
CGGCGAAGGAATTGTTGGCGAACCCGGCAAAGTTTGAAGGCCGCGGCGTACGCCTTGAGGGAAAAGTCGTGACCGGAAGCTTGATCAAGCATCACGCCACGTCGCATGAATTTGGCCTCACCGCCGATGATGAATTTTTGCGGGTCAGCTACCAGGGAATTCTTCCGGACACGTTCAGGGAGAATCACGATGTGGTGCTGGAGGGGGAATATCTCGGCAACGGCGTGTTCACCGCGCGGCATATTTTCACCAAGTGCGCTTCGAAGTATGAAGCCGTGCCGGAACACGAGGCAACAAAGACGTAAGAGAATACAAGTTCGTAGTTTCGCCTTTAGGCGTCAAACGTTTGGCATTAGCACAAAACCGTGTAATGTGGTTGAGGATCTCTTTCAATCCAAACATCCAACGCCTGAAGGCGCAACTACAAACTCATTAACTTTCGACGCAGCAGGAGGAAACAAAAATGCCCGAACTCGGAAATTGGTTGCTCTGGCTCTCCGCTTTGACGACCGCCTATAGTCTCATCAGTTTAATCTTCGGTATTCGCCGCAACAATGATGGTGCCGCGCTCATTGCCAGCGGCCACAATGCGGCGCTGGCGTCGGGAATCCTATTGACGCTGGCCGCCGGATTGCTCTTTTACAATTTAGCGATTTCGAATTTTCGCGTTGAGTATGTGGTCAGCTACACGAGCCGCGAGCTGCCGCTGTTCTATAAGCTCAGCGCCTTTTGGGGCGGGCAGCAAGGCTCGCTGCTCTTGTGGGCGTGGCTGCTCGGGCTTTTCACGATGGCGGTGCTGCTCATTTACCGGCGAAAAAATTTGCCGACGCTGCCGCACGTCACTGCGATTTTGATGGGGATTTTGCTTTTCTTCAACGCGCTGCTGTTATTTGTCGCGCCGCCATTCGAGCTGCTCCATCGCGTGCCGGCCAACGGACACGGTTTGAATCCACTCTTGCAACACCCGGCGATGGCAGCGCATCCGCCGCTGCTCTATCTCGGTTACGTCGGCATGGCCGTGCCGCTCGCGTTCGCGCTCGGTGCTTTGCTCTCCGGCCGTCTTGACGACAGTTGGGTGAAAAACGTGCGCCTTTGGACTTTGGTGCCGTGGTTCTTTTTGACGATGGGCATCATGCTCGGCGCGCGCTGGGCTTATGTCGAACTGGGTTGGGGTGGATACTGGGCGTGGGATCCGGTTGAAAACGCCTCGCTTATGCCCTGGCTCACCGGCACCGCCTTTCTGCACAGCATCATGATTCAAGAGAAAAAAGGCATGCTGAAAATTTGGAACATGGTGCTGATCATTTTGACGTTCGAGCTGTGCATCTTCGGAACGTTCATCACGCGCAGCGGCATCATTTCCTCGGTTCACGCTTTTGCGCAATCCGGCATTGGCCCTATGTTCGGCGTGTTTCTCGCCACCAGCGCGACGTTTTGCGTGTGGGCGTTGGTGCGGCGCATCCCGGATTTGCGCGCGAAAAATCAGCTCGAGTCGATGGTTTCGCGTGAATCGACTTTTCTCATGAACAATTTGATTCTGCTCGGCGCCACGTTCGCGGTTTTTTGGGGAACGATTTTTCCGTTGATTTCCGAAGCGGTGCGCGGCGTCAAAATCACCGTCGGCGCCCCGTTCTTCAACCAGGTCAACGTGCCGATTGGAATCGCGCTGCTGGCGCTGACCGGCATCGGCCCGGTGCTGGCGTGGCGGCGCAGCTCGCCGGAGAATTTGCGCAAACAGTTTGCCGGCCCGTTGCTCGCAACTTTGGTTGGAATGATTTTGCTGTGGGTTTTGGGCGTCCGGCATTTTTATGCATTTATCACGTTCATTTTTTCAATCCTCGTCACCGCCACGATCGTGCAGGAATTTTATCGCGGCGTGCGCGCACGCCGGCAGAGCCACCAAGAAAATTGGCTGACGGCATTGGCGAGATTGCTGGCGCGCAATCAACGGCGTTACGGCGGCTATGTGGTGCATTTCGGCATCGTGCTGATCTTTGTCGGCATCGCCGGCACGGCCTTCACCACCCATCTTGAAGCGACTGTTCGCGCCGGCGAGTCCTTTGCCATCAGCCACTACCAGGTTAAATTCGATCGTATTGACTTCGGTCACGATGCGGCCAAGCAGTGGATGGCGACGGAAGTCAGCGTTTGGGACGAAGGGAAGATGGTCAAAAGCCTGCGCCCGGAAAAACGCCTCTACGTGACGCACGAGCAGCCAACCACGGAAGTGGCGCTGCACTCCACCTGGCGCGACGATATTTACCTCGTGCTCGCCGGATACGATGAGGAAAAGCAAGAAGCGACATTTTCGGCTTATGTCAATCCGTTAGTGGTTTGGCTGTGGATCGGCGGCTGGGTTATGGCCATCGGAACGTTCTTCGCCATGTTGCCGCTGGCGCCGGAGAGCAAACAATTTAAAACCTCTCAGGTCAAAAAAGAGCCTCGCCGTTCGCCTCGCGTTGAGAAGCGTCAGAAGTCGGTTGCTGCCATGGTTTAGGAACGTTGATTTTGTGCTTGCCCTTTTGAAAACAGATTGTAACTTTTTATAGACTAAAAACACCGTGAACTTGGAAAAATATTTTTAAGGAGGAGTAACTCATGAAAACACGAATCAGTTTTTTTGCTTTTGTTGTGGCGTTATGTCTTGCCCCGGGTTTGATTTTCGCCCAGAGCAAGTTCAAATATGTCGGTTCCAAAACGTGCATGCCTTGTCACATGACGCCCAAGAGCGGCGCGGCTTACAAGATTTGGCAGGGCAACGCGCATTCCAAAGCGTTTGCCACGCTGGCAACTCCTGCTGCTCTAGAAATTGCCAAGAAAAAAGGCATTGCCGATCCGCAAAAAGATGAGAAATGCATGAAATGTCACGACACCGCGTTCGGCGTTGCCGCCGCGCAATTGGCGCCATCTTTCAAAGCTGGCGAAGGCGTGGGCTGCGAAAGTTGCCATGGCCCCGGCTCGGAATACAAAGCCTTGCAAGTCATGAAGGACATCGACACCGGCAAAATCAAAGGCGAAACAGTTGGTTTGGTGAAAGGCGATGAAAAGCTTTGTGTCACATGCCACAATGCCGAAAGCCCATCGTTCAAAGGATTTAACTTTGCCGAAGCCAGCAAAAAGATCGCGCATCCGACGCCGAAGCAGTAACCGTTCGTAGTGATGCCTTCAGGCATTGACGCGTGGCCACGAGCATAATGCTCAAAGCGAAACTATGAGCCAAATGGAGTAATGAAAATTTAAAATTATGATGCAACAAATTATCAAAATAATATTTTTAGATTTTCATTTCTCCTTTATTCTCTTGTTCGGAATAGCAGCGACCGCATTCACGCAAAAACCAACCGATTGTCAATCCTGTCATGGCGATAAAGATTTGGCAATGACCGACAGCGCCGGTGTGGAGCGTTCCTTGTTTGTGGATGTGGAAAAGATGGCCAATTCGGTTCATGCCGGATTTGATTGCGTCACCTGCCACGCTGATGTGAAAGAAATTCCCCATGCCGAGCAACTCGCGCCGGCAGCTTGCCAAACCTGTCATGACATTGCCGCAACAGAACTAACCGAGAGCGTGCATGGCAAAGTTTCTGATGGCGATGCACCAGCTTGCGGTGATTGCCACGGCAGCCACGAGATTCGTGCGGCTGCCGATTCGCTTTCGCTCGTGCATCCGCGCCGGCTCGCCTTTACTTGCGGGCATTGTCACGCCAATCCCGCGCTTGTCGAAAAGCATAAAATCCCGATTAAAGATCCGCTGAAAGCTTATACGCACAGCATTCATGGCCGTTTGGCTTTGGCCGGTGTTGATAGCGCGGCTACGTGCAGCAGTTGCCACGGCAGCCATAAAATTCTGGCAGCGAACAATCCGGCCTCCAAAGCGTATCACTTTAACATTCCCCAAACCTGTGGTCAATGTCATCGCCAAATTGCCGATGAATTTGTGCAGAGCGTTCACGGCATGGCGGTGGCGCGCGGCTCGACGGACGCGCCGGTTTGTACGGATTGCCACAGCGAGCACGCGATAGAATCGTCGGCGGTTTCGACCGCGCCGACTTCGCCGCAAAACGTGGCGATGGAAACGTGCGGTCGTTGCCATGCGTCGACTCGACTAACGGAAAAATACGGCATGCGCAACGAACGCGTGTCGACTTTTGCGGACAGTTATCACGGCTTGGCGCTACGTTCCGGCCGATTGACCGTTGCCAATTGTGGTAGTTGTCACGGTGTCCACAATATTCTGCCGTCGAATGATTCCCGCTCGATGATTCATCCGGCTAACTTGGCAAACACGTGTGGACAATGCCATCCGAACGCCGGCGAGAATTTCGCCGCCAGCTCCGTGCATCTCACGCAGGAAGAGCGCGAAGGCAAAGCCGTCGCCATCATTCGCGGAATTTACATCGGCTTGATTGTGCTCGTCATCGGCGGGATGCTTATTCATAACGGGTTGGATTTTATTCGAAAGAGCAAACTCGTTTTGAGGCGTGAGTAACCACATGGATTGGTGGATCAATGGATTGATGTATTATTGGAAATCAAAACTCATTACTCCATCGCTCCAAATACACCCAAAATCCACTAATCCAACACTCCACCAATCCAACAAGCCATTTTCATGAACAACAAATATTACGAACGTTGGACGCGCGTCGAGCGCTATCAACACTGGATTCTCGCGATCAGCTTCATCATTTTAGCCATCACCGGCTTCGCGCTAAAATATCCGGAAGCGGCATGGGTGCAGCCATTGCTGGTGCTCGAAGGCAGTTTCTCTTTGCGCGGCTGGCTGCATCGCCTTGCCGCGCTCGCGTTTGTCGGCTTGGGCGTTTATCATGTCGGTTATATGTTGTTCACGTTCCGCGGGCGCATGCTGTTGAAATCTTTGGCGCCAATGCGGCAAGATTGGGCCGATCTCAAGAACAATTTTCGGTTCCTGCTCGGCAAGCAGAACGCGCCGCCGGAGTTCGACCATTTTTCTTACATGGAAAAAGCCGAGTACTGGGCGCTGGTCTGGGGCACGATCGTGATGGCGTTGACCGGATTTCTTTTGTGGTTTGAGAATATAGCCTTAAAAATTTTCCCGCTGTGGATGATGGAAATTTTTACCGTCATTCATCTTTACGAAGCGTGGCTCGCGACGCTGGCGATTTTCGTCTGGCATTTCTATTTCGTCATCTTCAATCCGGAAGTTTATCCGCTCAACCAGAGTATGATCGACGGCAAGATGTCCGAGCAAGAGATGGAAAGAGAGCACGGCAGGGAACTGGCGCGGCTGCGGGCCGAATTAGAGAAAGAAGCTTCGGCAGAAGAGGCGACGGCGGAACCGGAGACGGAG
>JBOHQZ010000200.1:0-9101 GCA_050732275.1 bacterium | reverse complement strand
AGGCTGACGGCGTTGCCTTGATCGGCATTGGCAAAATTGGAGGGATTTCGCGGGTAGCCCGGATCATTGACCCACGTTCCGCCGATATACGAGAACCGCCAAAAGTGTGGGGTGGTCAGATGCGAACCGAATATGTAGAGCTTGCCCGTGCTGTTGTCGATGACGGCATCCCATTGGAAATTTGGCCCCACCTCGATATTACGGACGCTGGTCCATTGATTGCTATCATAGCGCCAAATACACCACCGGTTGTTGCCGAGGTTAAAAGCAATGGCCCACCATTGGCTGTCGTGATAAAAAACCTTGCTCTGGTTCGACTTTTTATAACCGGATTGCGTATTCGCCGAAATCGCGGTGCCGGTTTGTGCCGACACCTTGTTGATTACTCCTGTTGGGCTTAGTACAAAGCCGAGACACATCAGCACCCAAGTCCAAAAATGGCCACATGGCCTCCGGCAAGACTTCATGTTTCGCTCCACTTGAGATTTAATGGACGAGCACGTTCATCTTGACCATGAACGCGCTCGCCGCGATGAAATGTTTGATGCTTGGCTCCTCCTCGTTGGTAAATTGTTCGTAGTGACGCCTTCAAGCGTTGCGCGTTAAAATTTGCAGGAAACTTCAACACGAAAACGGACTTTGGTTTTCACCCACACTTCTTGACGCCTGAAGGCGCTACTACAAACCCTCACTTCAGCATTTGCACTCTGCCGGTCATCATTTGTTTGCCGACTTGCAGGCGGTACAGGTAAATACCGCTGGCGGCGGGGCGACCGTCTTGCCCACGCCCATTCCAGCGCCGCACGTGAACGCCGGGCGCCAGATCGGCATCAACGAGCGTCCGCACCAATTGGCCGGTGAGATTGAAAATTTGCAGCTTCACCGGCGAATGCGCTTTCACTTTGAAGCGGAAAGAGGTCTGCGGATTGAACGGATTTGGAAAAGCCTGCACGCCGTCGAAATCCTCTTCAGCCTCCGCCACTGCTGACGTTTCTGCCGACGGTTTGGGTATGCCGCTGAGCGGAATCAAGTTGTACCATAGCTCGTCACGGGTTTCGTTGCCGTTGCACACCATCAGATGCATGGTGTTGTTAACAGAGTGCGCTGAAACCGAGGCATTGAAAAATCTATCCGCTTCATTCATAAAAATGGTATCGATCGGCGCGCTGATCAGCGCGCCGTAATCGCCGAGCGCCACGCTCTTCATCTCGCCGATTTTGGAGGATGATTCGCGCGAGCCGATGATATAGAGCCGGTCGCTGCTTTCATCAATTATCGGAATTGGCCGCGTCCAACCGCTGGATAGGATAATCGGATATTGATTCCACGTGCCGCCGGTCCCGCGGTGCAGCAAACCGATATTCGCCGTGGTTGGGCCGCCGCCGTTGGTTTTGACAGCCATAAAGATTTCGTTGTCATGCACCGTCATACTGATGTGATCGTCCGAGGTGGTGCCGGTGAATTGCGGAATCGCTGCCGTTTCGTCGGTCCAGACGTTATCGGGATCGCTGTCTTTGTGGCGCAAAAAGCCGTAGATCGAGCCGGGGGCGCTGTTCTCCGCGTAGCCGACGCCGATGTGGTTGCTGCCGCTGTGAGAGAAAACCACCGCATCGGTCAAGCCGTCGCCGTAGTGTAGATTGCTTTTCAATGTAATGTCTGCCGACCAAGTCTGGCCGTTATTGCTGGAATGCCTGGCGATCAGCGTTGAATCGACAATGTTGAAAATCCACAAATCACCGTTTTGCGCGCGCACGAGATTGATGCCGCGATCCGAGCCTTGGTCGAAATCGTTGATCGTATAAGGATAGCCCGCCTCCACCGTCCAGTTGCCGCCGGAATAGCTCAACCGCGTGATTTTCGTGGTGCCGCCGGGCAACAAGATGTAAGCTTTGTTGTTGGAAGCGTCCAGAATGCAATCCGGCCGGCTCTTTGGCGCCGTGTCGATCTGCAGCGTCTGCGTCCAGGTGAGGCCGTCGAATTTGTACAAGTACCACCTTTTGTTGACTTTGGATTGGCCTGTCACCCACCAAAACCCGCCGTGATAAAACATCTTGCTTTGATTCGGCCGATCAAAGGCTTTGGTCGTGCCGGGAATTGGCGCGCCGATATTGGCGGCAGGAATGATCTCATATGGATTTGACGCCACCATCGTGGTCTCGGCGCTCGTCGACACGAATAAATTATAATTGCCGGCTAAGATGGGGTTCTTCACCACCGGCTTCGGCACGAAAACAATGACCGCGCTATTGTTGCTCAAGCCCGCACCGGTGGGAGCGGTGAGCGTGATTTGGCGCGTCACCGCGTCGGCAGCGCCGGTCACGGCGAGATTGTTTATTTTCGCGCCGGTAATGGGGCCGCCGGTGATCGTCGTCATCGCGTCGAATTTCAGCGTGACGGTGCTCACGCTGGCGAGTAACCTGCCGTGCGGGCCCAGGTTGAATTGCACTGTGTAGTCGGCAACGCTGTCCGGGCTGGTTGGGAACGGGATCACTGTTGCAGGCATGACCCCGGTCGTCGCCTGCACGATGCTGTACGGCGGAGATTGCACTTGCGTCGGTTGCGAGCTTGTCCAGGCAGTTAAGCGGTAATTCAAGCCGACCAGGATAGGGTTGAGCAAACCGGCGCCTGATGCGGAATCAAATACGACAGAGAAAGTTTGATTGTTCGAGAGATTCACCGGCGTCGTTACACTTATCAGTTTGGTCGTGTTGTTGGCGATCACACTGGTGGCGGGAACGCCATTGACGAGCACGGACGAGGCCGGCATCGTCTCTTTAATAAAAGTTGTGCTCGGAAAAATAAAATTCAACACGCCGATGCCGGCGTCGAGCGCGCCATTAGCGGAAAGCGTCAGGGGAACGGTATACGTGGCATTGGCATTGGTTTCGTTGGAAACGATGCCGACGTTGCCGACGACGAGCGGCGTGCTGCCGCCCAAAATGATATGGCGAAAATAAATATCGTTGGCCGTGGTGTTTTCGGCGCAAACCATCAAGCCCGACCCGGAGGAGACATGCGCCGCCGGCGACGAGGGGTTGTCAAAGGCCGTGCCCGGCGCCGAGAACAGCGGCTTGACTGTCGCCGTATCCAGCGTGGCTTCCTCGCCGAGCGGACACGTTTTATATTCTCCTACCAAATCGATGTTGTGGACGCCCATCAAAAAGAGCGTGTTGCTGCTGCCATCAATGGCCAAGACCGGCGCTTTCCAACCCGGATTCGGCGCAATATTGACTTTGTACTTGCTCCAGCTTCCGGAACTGCTGCGCTTGTAAAGCGTATTGCGCGGATCACCGTTGGCGCCGCCGACCACGCGCGTCAACAAATGAACATTGTTGCTCGCATCGACCGTCATGTTGACGTAATTGATCGCCCGCTCGATGCCAAAAAAGGTCAACGATGAAGACTCATCGTTCCAAACATTGTCCGGGTCGCCATCTTTGTGCAGCAGAAAACCGAATAAGCTTTTCGGCGACGGCGAGTCAACTTCGCCGTAAGCGACGCCAACATAATTCATGCCGCCCTGTGTAAACGCCACGGCATCAACCGTGCCATTGTTGGTATTCAAGCCGGTTTTAACATCCACGGTCGCCGACCATGTCTTGCCGCCGTCGCTGGAGCGTTTGGCCTGCAGTCTGTTCGTATCGACCCGGAAAATCCAGAGATCGCCATTTTTGGCCAACACCAAACTCACCGGATTGTTGCCATCCACATTCGGAAAATCCGCCAGGGTTACCGGATAATTCGACTCCAGGCTCCAACTGCTACCGGTGTACGCGTAACGCCGTATTTTTGTCGAAGCTTTGTGCGAAGCCAGCATGTACAGCTTCTTGGCGCTCGCATCCACCAATACATCGTAATGGAAGGCCAGACCTTTATCTATGCCTTTGTCCTTTGTCCATGTGGCGCCGTCATACTTCCAGATATACCATCTGTTTTCCGGATCCTCGAACGCGATTGCCCACCACTGAAAGTTGTAATAAAAAACCTTGCTCTGGTTGGATTTTCGATAACCCGCTCTGGTCGTGGTGGAAATGGGGCTGCCGCCGATACCGGGCTCCAAAAGATAAGCCGGTGAATTGGCCGCCGAGGGCTGGACGCTCGTCCATGCCTGCAAAATGTAAGCGCCGGCAATCGAGGGATTAGACAAGCCGGCGCCGGCCGAGAACACCACGGAAAAATTCTGACTGTTGGCGAGATTAACCGGCGTCGTCACTTGAACCTCGCGCGTGAGGCTGCTGGAAGAGGCTGTTATCGCCGGCGTTCCAGCCACCGTAATTTGGCCCGCTGCGATACCATCCGGAACGATGGTGCCGGCCGGGAAGCGAAAACTGATAAAATCAACATTGGCCGCAAGCGCGCCATTGTTTGCCAACGTCAGTGGAATCGTATAACTCGCATTAACGCCGGAACTGGCAGGATTGACGGTGACCGTGCCGATAACGACACGTTCAATAATTTTATAAGGATTCGAAGTGACGGCCGTGCCTTCGACGCTGGTGAAAACCGTCAGTGTGAAGTTGCCGAGCGCGGAAGGATTGCAAACGGCCGAAGAGGGCAAAGAGAGCGACACCGCCGCATTGTTGGTCAATGGCACCGCTGCCGGCAGCGTGATATCCACGGTTTTCGCCACGCTATTGCCGGTGGCAGTAGCCGCGACACCGTTGACCATCACGACCGTGAGATTGCCGTTGGCGACTTGTGTCGCCGCGTTGAAAGTCACCGTAAACGTGCTGACGCCAGAGACCATCCGGCCTTGCGCGCCGAGATTGAACGCGATCGTGTAATTCGAGCAACTATCCGGCTCGCTGGCGGTCAATGAAACCGTTGCCGGCGTGACCGAAGTCGTCGCCGGTGTCAAATTATAATTCGATGACGTGGCCAAGGTCGGCTGCGCGCTGGTGAATGCATTGAGTTGATAAGCCCCGACCAGCGTCGGATTCAACAGGCCAGCGCCGGCGTTGATCACCACCGAAAAAGTTTGGCTATTGCTCAAATTCACCGGCGTGGTGATCGTCACCTGCCGCGCCGCCTCGTTGGAGGCCACGGTTGTGCATGGCGTGCCGTTGACCGTAATGTTGCCGGCTACTATGCTCGCCGGCACAAAGGTGTTGCTGGGAAAAATCAGCGTAATGGTTCCAGAGCCGACCGTTAGTGCGCCGGCATCGGACAACGTCAACGGAATCGTATAAGTCGCGTTGGCGTTAGCTTCGGTGGCAGACACGGTAATCGCGCCAATGGTCACCGGGTCGGAGTTGGTGATCGCCAAAAGATTATACCAAATATCGTCTGCGGCGTCGTTGTCGGCGCTAACCATCAAACCCGAGCTGGTACCAACGCTAGCGCCGCTTGGCGGAGCGCTCAAATCTGTGAAAGCCGAACCGCTGCCGGAGAACAAAATAGAAGCAGCCGCGGCTTCCAACGTAGATTCAAGCCCGATGACGCACGTTTTATATTCACCCTCCTGCGACGAGCTGTTGATACCCATGACGTAAAGCTTGTTGCCGGAAGCGTCAAAAGCGAGCGCCGGCGATCCCCAATTCACACTCGTATTGGCTTTGAATTTTTGCCAGGAGCCGGCGCCCGCGCGCTTGTATAATGTGTTGGGAGGATCGCTGCCGCCGGCGTTGCCGTTTTGAGTGAGAACATAAATGTTGTTGCTGCCGTCCACGATCGCGCTAAGCTGGTTGTTGCCCCGCTCGCTGCCGAAATAAGTCAACGACGCCGTCTCGTCGGGCCACGTGTCATCCGCGGCGCCGTCTTGATGGCGGAGAAAGCCGTATTTGCTGACCGCGCCATTCACTTCGCCGTACACCACGCCGACAAAATGGTTGCCGCTCGAAGTAAACGCCACTGCATCAGTGGTGCCGTTGGCGGTTGTCAATCCGGTTTTAATGTTAATGACCGCTGACCACGTGGCGCCGCCATCGGCAGAACGTTTCGCTTGTAATGTATTGCTCTCGATCCGGAAAATCCAGAGATCGCCGTTTTTCGCCTGAACCAGGCTGACGGGATTGGCTTGATCGGTGTTCAGGAAAGAAGGGTTGACTTTGAATCCCGAGTCTTTCGTCCAGGAATCGGTCGCACTCGAATAGGTGAAGCGCCAAAACTCCGAAGAGGAATGATGCGAGCCCATGACGTAGAGCTTGTCGGAGGCGGAATTGAGCAAAGCATCATATTTCAACGTCGTGCTCTTTTCGAGTGCAATGGTTTTTGTCCAAACGCCGCCATCATACTTCCAAATATACCAACGATTGTCCGGGACATTGTGTGCCAGAGCCCACCACTTTCCATCGTGGTAGAAAACTTTACTTTGGTTGGATTTGGTATAGCCTGATTCAGTGTCGATAGAAATCGTGGCGCCATTCTGGCTTTTCGCCTCTTTGCCGGGCCAGGCCATGCCGGCGATCAATATGAAAAATAAAATGAAAAGGCGAACTCCATGTTTGTAAACAAACTGCATGATCTGGTTCTCCTTACGACTGACGAACGTTGGATGTTTGAGTAAATATTACTGTATTCGACCAAGATACTCGCTCACAGGCCGAATTATAAGAGAGGTAACGTGCGCCAGCCCTGGCCCACCAAGAAAGGTATTGGAGAGAAATGCCTATCTCTTTACAGCTTGCTATTTCTTATAATACCGGAGTCGGGCGAATTTGCAGAAAATTTCATTCTGAGAATCAGCACTTGACATTGCATTTTTTTTTCTTTAGATTCAAGCCATTGTGAAGATGAGGTTTATCGTGGCGCCTTGGGCGCGCCGAGTGTGGCTATCACCCATTTTGTCAAATCATCACCAACAATCCGGAAAGGAGAAACGCATGGCAGCCAAACGCACACGCACTACCCACCGCAGCATTTCGGGCAAGAAGCTCTACGCCGTTCGCGATGCGAAAGGCCGTTTCGTGGACATCCAAACCTATGAGCGCGCGCGTCGCCAGGATTTGAAGCGCAAGGGCAAAAAAGAAAAGGCCAAATCCAAAGGCTGACAAAAGCGCTCTTCAAGCTTTCGCCCGCCAGCGCCTCCCTGATGATTGCGGGCGGAAGCTGCCAAACGCTTTGCGAGCGATATGAGGCAGTGGCATTATTGAATAAACTGTTTGCTTATGAAAGAAAACACGATTTACTTCAAACCCACCAAGCGCGCGAAATTCGCCCGCTCCTTTAATCATGCTTTGGTCGGCGCCCTCCTCGTGATTTTGGGGATAGAAAGCCTTTCGCACCATGAAACCGAGCATTTGGCTTTTGCCGTGCTCAGCATTGGCGCCGGCGCCGCGGTCTTCATCTCATTTGTTCGCGAGATGCGCAAACCGGCTGAAACGGAATCTCACGGCATCCATTGGTTCGACATCTTTGCCGGCATCGTCATTTTGCTCGAGGCCTGGCACAAATACAAACCCGACAAAGGTTTTCAACCTGCGACGCTATTAGTTTTAGTCGGAGTGCTGACTTTTCTCATGGGGTTTTTTCATGCCAAGCTCGCGCAGCTCGCCCGTCTCACCTGTGATGAAACCGGATTTCTCGCGCGAACTTCCCCTTTTCATAAATTGCAACTAGCTTGGAAAGAAATTGCCGCTGCGCAGTCGGCCGATTCCGCCATCAGCTTCACTCTCAAAGACGGCCAACGCCGCGCCATCAAGCTGCGAAGAATTGAAAATAAAAGTGAGGTTATAAACTTTTTTAATCGACAGTGGCAACAACACGTCAACAAAGCGGCAGAACCCGCATGAAAAAACTAAAAGCAAAAACATTCGCGTAAATTTACGCCCATTCGCGGTTGATAAATTTGGTTGCAGCAAGTGCCGCGCTACGACAAGACCATTCAATTTTTTATAGGAGTCATGACTTATGTCGCCTCGATTTGTGCGGTTACCAATCTTTTTTATCCTTTTTATCTTTTCACCTTCGCTGTTACCCGCCCAACCCAAGAATCTCAAAACTAATCTCAAAGAAATTGATGAATACGCCACGAAAGCCGGACAAGATTGGCGCGTGCCCGGCTTCGCCATGGCGATTGTGAAAGACGACTCTGTGGTTTGGGCCAAAGGCTATGGCGTGCGCGAGCTGAGCAAGGCCGCGCTCGTTGATGCGCACACGCTGTTTGCGATTGCGTCCAATTCCAAAGCTGTCACTTCCGCCGCGCTGGCGATCCTCGTCGATGAAGGCAAAATCAAATGGGATGATCCTGTCACCAAATACCTGCCGTGGTTTCAGATGTATGATCCCTATGTCACCCGCGAGATGATGGTGCGCGACCTGCTCTGCCATCGCAGCGGCCTGGCGACTTTCGGTGGCGATTTGATCTGGTACGGCAGCACCTATAGCCGCGAAGAAGTGGTTCGCCGCATTCGCTATCTCAAGCCAACGTCGAGTTTCCGCACGCGCTACGGCTATCAAAACATTATGTTCGTCGCCGCCGGCTTGGTGGTCGAAGCCGTTACCGGCAAAAGCTGGGATGATTTCGTGAAAGCGCGCTTCTTTGCGCCGCTAGGAATGACGGCGAGCAACACCAGTGTCAAAGATTTTAAGAGCATGGACAACGTCGCGACACCGCATAACGAAACCGATGGAAATATCAACGTCATTCATTACGTGAACGTCGACGGCATTGGCGCTGCCGGCGCCATCAACTCGTGTGTCGCTGAAATGGCACAATGGCTGCGCCTCCAGCTCGGCCGCGGCACGTACAAAGGCAAAAAGATTTTCAGCGCCGCCCGCTCGCGCGAAATGTGGACGCCCCATATCATGTTTCAAATCGGCGAGCAAGCCGAAAAACAGAACCCCACCACGCATTTCAGCGGCTACGGCCTCGGCTGGGGCTTGCGCGATTATCAAGGCCGCAAAGTAGCTTCACACGGCGGTGGCCTCGACGGCATGATCTCGCAAGTCGCCTTGATTCCCGAAGAAAATCTCGGCGTCGTCGTTTTGACCAACAGCGAAACCGGCCTCGCGTCTTTTCTGGTCAATAAAACCTTCGATGTTTTCCTCGGCGTGCCCAAACGCGATTGGAGCGGCGATGCGCTGGCGCGGCAAAAAGAGAATCAAGCAGCGCAAAAAACCGCGGCGAAAAAAATCGAAGACGAGCGCGTGCTGGGAACCAA
>JBOHQZ010000199.1:0-9127 GCA_050732275.1 bacterium | reverse complement strand
TGAGAAGAAGCCGCCGTTGGTTTTCTACCCTCCCGTGGCGTTATGATTTCAGGCCGCGTCTCGCGATCGTTGGAGTTGTGCTCGCGGCGTTCTTGTTGGTGTTCTTTCACCGGCTGGCTTTTCGCTCTGAAAGCTCGCATACATGGGAGGCAACGGCGTTTGACCAAAAGGTGAATGAGTTGTGGAGCACGCTCGGCCAATACGATTTCGCTCTCTCACACGACCAGTGGAGTTTTGACGGCCTGGCGGAGAACGCCACAATTTCTACATTTGACGAACAAGTATCGGATTTGCGCGAAAGCCTTTCGACGATGTCGAGTGAGCTGTCGCGCGCGAAATTGTAAGTCGTAGCGCAGGCTGCCAGCCTGCCAATGAAAACAATCCATTGGCTAAGGAATTTTCACGGCCCTGCCCGTCTTGCCAGAGAGCAGAAATTGTTTTTGAAGAGGAACAAAATTTTTGGAGATTATACAATGAAAATTAACATTTTGACTTTTTCCCTTGGGTTTGGACTCTTGCTTCTGGCGATGAACCCCGTCTCGGCGCAAGAGCCGCAACCGCGTCCTCGTGGCGAAGTGCCTTTGGTGCCAGAAAAATCAATGTCCATTACGCCGATGGCAGACGTTGAGTTGACTCCCGAAATGGAAAAAGACGCGTTCGAGTATATTGCCAAACTGAATCCTCGCGGCGTCGACGAGCTGCTGGAAATGAAAGCAATCAATCTACGAGAGTACACCGTTCGCATTAGCAAGATTTTGCGTGAGAGGTATCAGCTTGAAAGGCTACAAAAAGAAGATCCGACGCGCTTCGAGCGGGAATCCAAGCTTCGCGAGCTGGAGCGCCAGAGCCACGAGTTGGGCGAATCATATCGCAAGGCACAAGATGAGGCTGCGCGGAAGATGCTGAGGAGTAATCTGGCCAGCGTCATCACGCAACTTTTCGATCTGCGCGAGATGAACCGGCAGGAAGAGGTGAAGCGCATGGAAGCCGAGTTGAAGCGGCTGAAAGATACGCTCGCCCAGCGCCAGCAGAATCGCATGAGTATCATCGAGCGGCGTATTCAGCAATTGACTGGTGAAGCCGGCGCCATGGAATGGGAGTAGTTACGTTTGTAGTAACGCATTCAGGCGCAAGTATTTTGAATTTAGAAAACACTTGAATCACTTGACACACTTTTGCGTTCACTCAAAAAGCTGACGCCTGAAGGCGTAACTACGAACGGATCAAAGTTGCTCCAACGCTGCACGCCGGCCTTGTTGGAGCGCTAACTGCGTCCACGGAGAGCCGCCGGCATCGGCGCCGGCAAAGGAAATGCGGCCCAATTTGACGCGCCCGAGTTTGTACGGCGCTTTGCCTTCTTCGCCGGGAGCATGGAAAAAGTTGTAGCCGTGACCCCAGCGGTTGAGGGTAATGGCGAGAATGTCATTGGCCGGATCGAATCCCCACGGCCCGAACATGTTGTGCAACTCCTGGCGAATTTGGCGCTCGTAAGTTTCAAACGGTGTGTCTTGCATCTCCAAGCGGCCGAGAATCATTTGCTCGGTGGGATCGAGTCCCGGTTTATAAATGTATTTGTACATGCTCAAAATAGTCGGATGATCGGGATGATATTCCGGGCGATAGCTGCCAACGTGCAGCGGATCGGAAATGTGCATCCACGTGCAGAAGCCGCCGGGCAGATACATTTCATAAAGGCCGAGCTTTGCCATCGGCCGCCAATTGCGCAAGAGCACGTTGATATAAATTGCCGAAGTGTAACGATATTGATCGAGCGCCAATCGTTGCTCTGGTGGCAGCTCGGGAACGATATGTTTTGCAGCCATACCCCAACCGGCCATCACGGCGCTTCGTGCGCGCACTCGAAAAACGTGACCATCTGATTGTACGTAGTGAACGAGAACGTGTGACGCTGTTGCTGCCGGGCTTTCATGCTCGACACGAATCGCCATCGAACGCAAGCGCAGGCGAGTATTGTACTCGCGCCGGTCGAACGCTTCGTAATCGACGCGACCATTGAAAATCTCTTCAACGGTTTTGGCACCTGGAATCGCTTCAGAGAGAATGGCTTTTAAAAGCAGGCGCGCGATGGTGTGATTGCCGTCCGGAAAACGCGCTTCCGGCGCATAAAAATATTTCAGCATGCCGTCTGCTTCGTAAAATCCCGCGCCGCCCATGCCGGCAAATCCGGGCCCGATGTCATAAGCGGAAAGCGCTGATACCGCATCGCAGCCGAGGCCGATCAAGTCCGTGGCATACAAATTCGCAAAACGCACGGCTTCGTCGCCGAGCAGCATTTTCTCGCGAATGAATTTTTCCCAGCTTATCGCGGACAATATGTTCTCTTTATCAGCAACGCCGGCGAGATAATCTTTGCGGGTCGTGTAAAATTCAATGAGTTCGCGGCGCGCGGTTTCCGAAAGCGGGGCACTCGCGAAGAATTTTTCATAAGGAATATCGTAAAAGCCGGTGACCCACTTGGGAGAGATTCCCGGATAAACTTGCGGATCAAAAAAGACGCCGGAAGAGAGGCCAAAGCGTTTGTTAAAGTTGGGGTCACGATAAGCCGCCATACGATCAGGATCGACGCCAATCTCGCGGAAAATTTCCATGGCTTCGCGCGGTGATTTCTCAGGATCTTCCAGAGCGAAGGTGCCGCCCTGCGCGATCAGCGTCGTTCCTTGATAATGAAACGTGTTGCGCCGCGCGTGCCCGCCGAAATCATCGTGATTGTCGATGATTAAAATTCGGCAGCGGCCTTTTTTCTCGCGATGATAAACATACGCGGTGGCGAGCCCGGCCAGTCCGGCGCCAATAACAACGAGATCGTATTCTTCACCCGTGTCGATGGCGCTGCTCGGAAGCTGCATAAATTCGCCGTCGCGCACGCGGTGGCCGAGCTTCATAGAGATTTCGTCTTGTCCGCGCAGGCCGCTTAAATCCGGCGGATACGGCGTTCGGCCTGCGGTGCGTTCATTCTTTTCGCCGCGACAGCCGACGGCAAAACCGGCGGCACCGAGCGCCACACCTTGCAGAAAATCACGCCGGGTGATGGAGCGATCCATTCCCAGAAGCCGATTCTCTTCTAAAAGCTCGAAAGATTTCTTCATTTTGCTTTTCTCTTTTGCCGTTTTTTCGCTACATTAGCAAGATGAAAAAATTTTGCTGGAAAGCAAATGTCTTTTTCATTTTGAAAGCGGTGAACACAAGTGAGGCATCTGTTAGAGTTTATTCCGTCCGAATTGGTACAAAAGAAGTGCCCCGAATGGTGCAAACCATGCACTTAACAACGATTTTTTGTCTCTAAATTCAGAAGTTTTCTACGGCTCGGGTTATGGCAAGAATCTTGCGATATTTTTTGCGTCTATTGCGCTAAACTTGATCGAGTTGGTTGCTTATCGACGTCTTGAGGAGGTTAAAACCGGGCGTGTTTCACTGCTTTAAAATGGCCGGCAGTATTAGGGACTACGATGCCATACATCTCTTTCTTTTTTTGTTAAATTGCCGGTCCAACGTGGATTCTCCGAAGCCGGCTGCTTTGCTGAAACAAGGAGGTCTCCTGCCTTGTTTGGCGACGGCGTGGTTTTGTTTCGGCGTCTTTAGCTTTTCCGAAAATCTATTGGCGCAACAAGATAAGCCGCTCATCCCGGCAGACTCTTCGGCGACAAATTGGAACGCGAGTAGCGTCACGTATGAGATTGACCAGCTTCGGCTGCGGCGTTGGCTCGAAGCGCATCAGGATACCGCGGCGGTGGAGTTTTGGACGCAAGTGTTGGCGCTGCAACAGGAGGCCAACACATTCGCCGCGCAACAGGATTACGTCACCGCGCAGCTCATTTTGGATACGGCGTTGGAGCTGATCGGATGGCGTGAGACGGCGATGATGCCATTGATGGAGCCGGACTCTGAGCGCGTCGCAGTAGTTGCGGGTTCGTTCCCGGCCTCATCATCTTCAGCATTGGAATGGCGTCGCGAAGTCATATTCGGCGCCGATCTTTGGCGGCAGGAGTTCGATCTTGGTTTGGCTGCCGAAAACAGCTCGTATGTCGATCGCGACGGCAATCCTTTTGCCGGCTTGCGCATCAGCTTAAACCGCAATCCCATGCTGCGGCCGCTGGCGCAAAAATCCCAGCCGCGTTCAGCGGCGCTTTTGCCGGAATCGCGTGCCTTGAGTTTTTCCGCTTATGCCATGCTCAAATCCAGCCGGGATTATTACAGCGGCGAGCTTGAATTTAGCGGCAGGCAAGCGGTGGGCAGCAGAACCTCGTTGCGTTTTCAGATGCGCCTGGATGGCACGAGTTATCGCCGCGATTTGGATTTGCACTACTGGCAAAATACGACTGCGGCGGTGGCGTCTGCCGAGGTGAGTAAAAACTTTCGTTTCGAGATCGGCGATGAATTGCGTTTGCGCCGCTATCGCCAGCAAAGCGAGCTGTATCCGAATTACATTCAAAACCAGGCGAGTGTGGGCGCGATTTTCAATTCAAGCTACACCACGCGGCTGGATTCGCGCTACAGCTTTGTCGCGCGGATTCACGATTCCTGTCCGGTGGATGATTACGTCGAGCACCGCGTCGATGCGTCGATTTTTCAGAGCACGGCCAACAACTCCGCGGTGCTGTTGGAAAATATCTGGCGCCACCGGATTTATCCCACTGAAGTGGCTGACGGCTGCCCGCGAACTTATCAAAACACCTTTCAGGAAGAGTATGCGCGCGCCGATTTGCGACTGGGCTTGAGCGACGCCTTGGCGCTGCGAGTGGAGGGTGATTTTACTTTGCGCCAGCATCAAACGCCGAGCGATTCCACGCCGGATTTTCTGAGCACGACGGTCAATCCGCAATTGCAATTCAAGCTCTTGGCGGATTGGCAGATCAGCGTGGGTTATCTTTATCTTCTGCGCGTCTACGACAAGGATATCATTCGCCTCCAGCGCCCGACGACTGTTGCCGGTGATCTTGGTTATTCATTTTATGAGGAGGATTATTATTCACACGGCTTCACGCTCGGGGTCGATCTGATCCGCACCGACGGGCTTTGGCTGAGCGTCAACGAAAATTTTGAGATGCGCACCTACCCGAATGCCGTCGCTCAAGACTTTCAGGGTCTCGGCCTGTATAGCGACCGCAACATCAATTCTTTGCTGCTGTTTTTTTCGTGGAATTTTCTGCCACGCTGGCAGGCAGGTGTTCTGGCCAATTTTGACAACGACCACAGCCGCACCGAAAGCCGGAGCGATTCCCGCAATACGCTGTTTTCCATCGACCTCAGTTATTCCTTTTAAAATTATCTGCAACTTTGCCTCCCCGTTTTCGTTAATATCCTCACTTGAACAACATTCTGGTTGTGATAATCGTTCGTAGTGGCCTTCGCGCATCAAATTTAAGAAAGTTTTACCCGGAGTGGACGAACCGCAACTAAAAAGGCAAAATGGTTATGGCAGAATAGTTTTTAATCATTTTGCCAAAATGATCTTGCTTTATAAAAACTTTGCTAATCTGCATACATTTTATCTTAAGGAGAGCCATTCATGGCTATCGCAATGAATCGACCCCGTCTGTTGCTCGGCGGCGCGCTATTGCTCGTCGGCTTGTTGTCGCTGTTGAACAATTTGGAGCTTTTCCAAATGCGCGAAGAGTATGTCCTGAGCCTGATCTTTGCTGGCTGCGGTGCCGTGCTTATGCAACATGGGTGGATGGTTCCTCGCAAGTGGACATTCTATCTCGGCAGCGCGTTCGTTTTGGTCGGCGTCATTATTTTCATTGCTGAAAACCGTTTTTTGCCGGATGAGATAATCGGCACATTGTGGCTGTGGCTCGGCGCCGGGATTTTATATCGAATTTACCAACGCAACGTCAAGCACTGGTGGGTGTTGCTGTTTGTCGGCCCGATGTTTACGATCGGCTCGGTGGTTTTGCTGGAAGGGTTTCATCTCGTGCGCGGCGACACCATCGGGGTGTTGATCATGCTGGGCTTTGCCGGAACCTTCGCGTATGTTTATTCGCTGCGTTCACCGGAGCGAAAACTGGATTGGGCCAAGTATCCTGCGATCGGGTTCTTTTTGATTGCAGTTTTTATTCTGCTCGCGAACGAGATGCAAGGTGCCATCCCGTTCGTGATATCAGGCCTGTTCATTCTCGGCGGGCTTTATCTGATTTACCGCACCGTGCGTGCGGATTTCGGTTCATCGACGCCGAGTGGCAATAACCCACCCGCCGAGGTGCCACAGACGAGTTGACGGAAGTAAGTTGAAAGAGGCCAAAAACACGACGAGCATCCCAATTCTGTAGAGATGCTCGTCATCCACGGGCTTTCCTAACAATCACCCCAATCTATTATCGTGTTCTGATATAACTACAACTGAAACGTGAAAAGGTTGGCGAGAAGTTTCATGGTTGACAGAAAATGAAGGAGATCATAATTCTCTTGACGCCAACCTTGACTTTGGCCGGTTGCCTTCATTATATTATATGAATGAGCGCAACTCCATTCACCTCGACAGCCGTTTCCTCCGATTCACTCACGGAAATCTCTTCTTCATTAAAGAGAACAACAAGCACACCGGCTGACAAGCCGGGCATTTTTCAACGCGGCAGCATTTATTTGATTGCGAGCGGGCATTTTGTCAATGACGCGTATACCGGTTGTTTGGCGCCGCTGCTGCCGTTGCTCATGGAACGCTTGCAATTTCCCGTCAGCCGGGCCGGCATGTTGGCTTCGGTGCTCTCGGCTTCGACTTCGCTTTCCCAACCAATTTTTGGCGCGCTCAGTGACCGCTTTGGTAAACGCCATTTCGTCTTTTTAGGTCCGTTGCTCACCGGCATTTTCATTTGCAGTCTCGGTTACAGCACTTCGTACTTGATGCTCATCCCGTTGCTGATGCTCTCCGGGCTTGGCTCGTCGATTTTTCATCCCTCGGCGGCTGCCATGGTTAGCCGCATCAGCGGTCCGCGCAAAGAATGGGGTATGAGCCTGTTCATCACCTTGGGCAACTTCGGCCATGCGATCTCGCCGCTGCTCGTCGTGCCGGTGGTAACCTCCTTCGGCTTCGAGGCGATGCCGCTGCTGATTTTGCCGGCCATTGGGATCGCCGTGCTGCTCTTTCGCCAGTTGCCCCAAAACCACAGCCTGCCGGTGTTGCCGAAAGATTTTCTTCATCTGCAGCAGGGCAAAAATCGGCGCTGGCCGGTATTCTTGCACGTCGTCATTTCCATGTTACGCTCGCTGATGATCAGCGGATTTGGCACGTTTATCCCGCTTTATATGCATTCACGTGGCCATTCTGTATTTGCTGCCGGGGCAACGACGACGGTTTTTCAAGCCGTCGGTGCCATTGGCGCGCTTTGGAGCGGCCACGTTGCGACGCGTGTGGATCGTCGCCGCACCATCATGATGACGCTTTTCGTTGCCGCGCCTGCGCTGGTCGGATTTCTCTATCTTCCGGACTGGCTTGCTTTATTGTCGCTCGCTGCGAGCGGCATTTTGTTGTATTTCTCTTTTCCGCTGAACATCGTCATGGCGCAGGAGCTTTATCCCGACCGCGCCGGCATGGTGTCGGCTCTAATGATCGGCGTAAGTTGGGGCCTCGCCGGTTTGCTGATGACGCCGCTGGGATTCATTGCCGAAAGCGCCGGTTTGGAAAGTGCGTTATTGGCATTGGCCGCGGCCGGGCTTGTTGCCGGGTGCATCTCGTGGTTTCTGCCCAAGGAGCGCTTGGAAAGTACGCCGAGTTTTCAAGCCACTTGATGTTTTTTTTTCGAAACCTGAATTATGCGCCAAAATCATCCCCCCAATCTCGCGTTGCGCCAGTTGCCGGCGGTAGAAAAAGTCTTGCAAGCTTCGGCGATCCGCAAGCTAGCCGGCCAATTGTCTTCTGCGATTCTCACAGGTTGCGTGCGGCGCGCGGTTGCTGCGTTGCGGGAGCAGTGGAAAAAAAATCCGCCCAGTCATGTTGACTCTGAAAAAGCGTTGCAGCAAGTCGTCCAAATAACTCTCGCTGAAGCCCAATCGTTTTTGCACCCGAGCTTGAAGCGCGTCATCAACGGCACCGGTGTCATTTTGCACACTGGCCTGGGCCGTGCTCTGTTGGCGCCGAACGCGCAGCGCCATGCGCAGGAGATTCTCGCGGGATACTGCAATCTTGAAATCGATGTGGCCACCGGCGAGCGTGGCGACCGCAATTTGCACATCGAAAAAATTCTTTGCCAATTGACCGGCGCCGAGTCAGCGTGTGTCGTGAACAACAACGCGGCTGCAGTTCTGCTCGCCTTGAACACGATGGCGGATCGCCGTGAAGTGATTGTCTCGCGCGGCCAGCTCGTGGAGATCGGCGGTGCGTTTCGCATGCCCGAAGTGATTCGTAAAAGTGGCGCGAAAATGGTGGAAGTGGGAACAACAAATAAAACCAAACTCAATGATTATGCTGAGGCGATCACGCCGAGAACTGCAGCGTTGCTCTGCGTTCACGCGAGCAATTATCGCGTCGTTGGCTTCACCCAGGAAGTTCATCTCGATGAGTTGGTGAAATTGGGGAGGACGAAAAGCCTGCCGGTGGTCCATGATCTCGGCGGCGGCGTGCTGCTGGATTTGCGAAAGTATGGCTTGCCTTACGAGCCGGTGGTCAGTGAGAGCATCAAAAGTGGCGCGAGCGTGGTGACGTTCAGCGGCGATAAAGTGTTGGGTGGCCCGCAATGCGGCTTGATCGTTGGCGAAAAAGCGTGGATCGCCAAAGTCAAAAAGAATCCGCTCATGCGGACGCTGCGTTGCGACAAACTGACGCTGGCTTTGTTGGAGAGCACGCTGCGGCTTTTTTTGCAACCGGCGCAATTAATGAAAACACATCCGGTTTGGCGCATGCTCACTGAGAAACCCAAAGCCGTGCGCCGCCGCGCGGTGCGCTTGCAAAAGGAGATTGCCGAGAATTGTGGCGCCGCGATTGAAGCCACTGTCCGTCCTTCCGAAGCTGAAGCCGGCAGCGGCGCTCTGCCCATTGAAAAAATCCCCAGCTTTGCGGTTGTTTTGCGCAGCCCGGTGTTGACTCCCACGGAATTGGCAAAACGCTTTCGCCTGGCGGAGATTCCGATTCTCGGCTATCTACGCAATGAAAACTTGTGGCTGGATGCGCGCATGA
>JBOHQZ010000198.1:0-9135 GCA_050732275.1 bacterium | reverse complement strand
ACAATCTCGTGCCACGCCTCGCGTTTGGATTCCACCATCAACGAGACGATGAGCGCATTATTGGGATAGCGTTTTTTGACATCGGCAATTTCGCGGAGATTGACTTCGATGGGCCGGTCAGTGATCAACTCGATGTTGTTGAGTCCCATCACACGCTTATCGGCGTAATGCACGGCGGAGTAACGGCTGGTGACGTTCACAATCGGTTCGCCAATCGTTTTCCACACGGCGCCACCCCAGCCGGCGTCAAACGCGCGCGCGACTTGATAAGCGCTATTGGTCGGCGGCGCCGAGGCCAGCCAAAACGGGTTGGGGGATTTGATTCCGCAGAAGTTCACAGTGAGATCTGGCATCGCATCACCTCGTCATTTTTAACCACGGACTGTATGGACGAACGCGGATAAGACGACCACGGACTTTATGAACAAACGCGGATAGACGAATATAAACATATCAATGATTATCTGCGTTGATCCATTCGGTCCGCGGTGGTCAGCGTTTGTCATGCCATCCGCGATCGTTGTTAGCGGTCTGCTCTTACCACTCTGGTTTTAGGCGCAAGATCATGGAAATTCACAACCATTCCCAATTTCAATCCTAACCTGTCCATTTGCTTGCGATGAATTTTCAAATGAAGCGATTCAATTTGATTGACCGTAATCGGAGCGACAAGAATTTTGCTATCTACGACAAGCAGATAGACGCGGTCACGGCCAACGATTTCGTCATCAAACTCGACGTACAAGTATTCGACAGATTGGCAATTTAATCCTTGAATACGCATTTCCACTGCCAATGCCTTTTGATAAACTGGGTAGATAAAACCCGGCCCAAGCATAAAATGGACTCGTTTGATACAATTGCCAATCGCCCAAATCAACTCAGGGTCAGGAAATTTTTCCAGCCCACCCGCATAGGGTTTGTTGCGTTCGGGTGGCTCCCCGCGTTGAGCATCATGCGTGAGAATCCTTCGCTCGATCTCAACATCCAGCCCGCCAAAGTTCACCAAAAGGGCCAACTGAATGTTGGTTACCCGCAAATACGACATCGCTTGCGCAAAGTTTATGGGCACCAATTTTTCTATTGACTTGAGTTCCAGAATGATCTTCTCATAACACAATAGATCAGGACGATAGGTGCCAACTTTGATACCTTCGTATAGTATGGTAAAGGGTACTTGATCCCGAAAAGGCACTTCACGTTTGTTGAAAGCAACTTTCAAAGCTTCTTCGCAGATCGCTTCTCGATGTCCTGGTCCAAGCTGATGATAAACCGCGAAAATGGCGCCGCGGATTTTGTAGGTTTCCTCTGCGTAAAGCAAATTAGTGCTCATAATTCCCTCCTACGGCCACAGATTGCATGGACAAACGCGAACAATTAAATTATCCAAGGCCTTTTCTATGTTTCAGCATTTATCGATTCCATCCGCGGTTGTGTGCACCCGTCCATCCTGTCAGCGGTCGTCCGCGTTTATCCATTCAGTCCGTGGTTGTTTGCGGTTGTATACTTGAATCAGCCAAATCATTGTCTCCTTCTCATAAACCTTCTCGAATCCTGCGGCAGAAATCCAGTCCTGAATCTGCTCCGGCTCGTGATAAAATGGATGAAACGGCTGCCGAAAAAGCCGGAGCACAAATTTGGCGCTTCGAAACATCAAACGCACGAAAAAATTTGGGCGCGGATAACTGACGGCGTAAATTCGGCGCGTTTTGGCGGTCGAGTGCGCGATCAGCTCCGGCGCGTTTTCGTAGCAGCAAATCACTTTGTCGAGTATGGTTACACCTGTGGCCGGCGCGTCGTCGTGCATCGCGACAAAATCACCGTGCAGATATTGCGTGCGATCTTGCAGGCCCATTTCTGCCGAGAGCTTGCGCGCCGTGGCAATCATCCTCTCAGAGATATCGAAGCCGGTGGCCTTTGCGGCGCCGTCTTTGAGCAGGCTCAGGTGCAAGCCGCCGACGCCGCAGCCAATCTCGAGGATTTCGGCGTCTTTCATCCCGCTGCGGCGAATGCCTTCGGCGAGATATTTTTGCTCCTTGTGCAAGCCCTTTTTCTTGAAATATCTTTTGTAGCGGCCGGCCTGCATATTGAAAAATTTGTCAGTGGCTTCCAGGGCGGCGCGATTGGGAACACAGCAACAACTCATGTTTTCCTCGCCATCTTGATTTCAACTTGCACTTTCGGGCGCGTAACGCGTTGGTGCTACGGCAAAACGCAACTGGCTGGCGATCACAAATGCGAGCAGGCTGGCGGCGAATCCCCACAAAATATATCCCAAGCCGGTGGCAGCAAGCCATTGCGGCTCCAGCGCCGCCAAGTGACCGCGGCTTTCTAAAAAATAAAAGAACAGCGTGCCGAGAAAGCCGGCGGCAATCGCGGCCTGCACTTGCTGCGATTTCACATTCGGCAGAAAGATAGCCACCATCGGCAAAAAAATCGTCGTCGTCAAAATGCCGGACGAGAGATAGAAAATATCCCACAGCGATTCGATAAATAATGAAAAGAAAAATGCCGCGGCCAAAGCCAAGACGGACATCAATCGTGACAATTTCAGAATCTGTTCCGGCGAGCGTTGGCGCAGCGACGGCGTAACGATGTCGTAGCAGGTTGAGAGCGCGGCCACGTTGCCGCAAGTGTCGATGGTGGACATCGCGACTGCGGCAAGGCCGACGCCGAGGAAGACGTTCAACCAGACCGGTGAATAATCTTGCATGAGCTTGACAAAAATAATGGAGCCGTCTTTGAGCGCCGGTGGAATGACGCCATTGATTGGCGGATAAAGATAGAGCGCGCTGAGTCCGATGATCATTGGCAACGAGCCGACAAAGATAAAAGAATTAGTCGCGGCGATGGCTACGCCTTGTCGCGCTTTGGCATCCGAGCGCGCCGCATGCAAACGAATCCAAACATCCGTTTCCACCAACCAACCTGGAAGATACGAGGCGATAGTCATCATGATCAACGCCGGACCGGCGGCGAAAATCGAGACAGCAGAAGCATTCGCTTTCGGCGGCGTCGGTAGGCTCGCTAAAAAATCAGCGCTGTTGGTTTGCTGCAAAACCGCCTGGCCGCCGAAAAAGGCCATGGTGGCAATAAAAAAAGCGGCTAAAAAATATTGAAACTTGTCGGTCGATACCACGGCGGCAAATCCGCCGAGAAACGAATAGGTTGAGACGACGGTGGCGATGATCGCGAGCATCACGTATTTCGTGGTGTGCAGCAACGGCGCGAGAATGATCGCCGCGGCATACATTTCGGCGCCGCACCAGATCAGAAAAACGCTGGCGAGAGGCACGGCGAGAAGCTGGCGCGCGCGCCGGCCAAAACGTTGTCCCACCATCTCCGGCTGTGAAAAAGCGCGCAGCCGGCGAAAACGCGGCGCTAAAATATAAAAACCCAGCATGGCCATGAGCCACGGGATGGCAAGCAGCCAAGCCGCGCCAATGCCATACCAATAAAACAACTGGGTGCCGTAGACGCAAGACCAACTGATCGACATCATGCTCGCCGAAATCGACAAGCCGACGGAGCTGGCAGACAAATTTTTTTTCGCATCCCAAAATTCACTGCTCTCCATCTGCTTGCCGGCGCGGGAGTCGCGAAGATATATGCGCAGACCGATGCCGATCACGATGCAACAAAACGTGCCGAACCCAATCCAATAGGCAATGGCTGTCATAAGATTCAAATGAGTATCCGCCCGCTAACCACGCGAATGACGCGAAATTTTTTCCCCTTTCGTGTATTTAACGTGTTTCGCGGGCTGAACATTTAGGTTAAATCACATGCAACAACATCGCTTGCAAATATCTGCCTTCAGGATGATATATGCTGATCGGATGATCCGGCGCGTGGCCGCTTTGCCCAAGTATACGAACGACTCGATCGGCATCTGTAGCCGCGCCGAAAAGAATTTTCTGAAAGAGCTCCGGCGAAACCGGCTGCGAGCAGGAGCAGGTCAGCAACAAGCCACCGGACTCGATAATCTTCATCGCTTGCAAATTGACATCTTTATAAGCTCGCGCCGCATTTTCTACGTCCTTTTGGCGATGCGCAAAAGCCGGCGGATCGAGAATGATGAAGTCAAACTTCTGCGTCGTGCTGCGTAGAAAATGAAAAATATCCGCAGCGATAAGATCTTCCGTCACAGCTTCGAGGTTGTTGATGGCAAAATTTTGTTTCGCCATCTCGATAGCGGCGCTCGAAGAATCCACCGTAACCACGCGCCGCGCACCGGCATGTCTGACGTACACCGAAAACGCGCCGGTGTAGCCAAAACCGTTCAACACATTTTTGCCTTTGCCAAGCTTGGCCGCCCACGCGCGGTTCTCACGCTGGTCGAGAAAAAAGCCGGTCTTCTGCCCTTCTTGAATGTTGACGGCAAAGTGTAGATCATTTTCGCGAATGCGAATCACCGCCGGAGGCTCGGCGCCGGCGAGAACCTGTGCCACCGGCTGCAAGCCTTCCTCTTGCAATGCCGCGCCGGCGCTGCGCTCGAAGATGCTATAAGGTTGAATGGCTTGCTGCAAAGCGGCAACGATCTCATTCCGAAAGCGCGACATGCCGAGCGTGCTGATTTGCACGACGAGGTGCTCGGCATAGCGATCGACGATCAGGCCAGGCAAGCCATCGGCCTCCGCATTCACGACACGAAAGGCGTTTGTTGCGGTTGACGTGTTTGAGCCAAACAAGTCGAGCCGCAAACGATAAGCGCTCTCAATTTTGCGCTGAAAAAATGTGGCGTCAATCGGCTCGTCCTGCCAGGTCAACATGCGGCAGATGAGCTGGGAATTGGGATTATAAAATCCGCGCCCGAGAAAATCGCCGTCTGCGGCAAGAACGTCGACGACGTCGCCGGGCGCAGCCGTGCCTTCAAGCCGGTTCATCGATCCCGAAAAAATCCACGGATGAAACCGGCGCACCGCGCGATCGCGATTGGGTTTGAGATAAAGCTTGGGCATATTTAGCGTCGAACCAATATTGCTTTGAAAGCGCTTATTTCAGTGGATGGAATAAAGTAAAAAATTTCAAGTGAAAAGCAAGCGGTTTTCCGTGAAAATTTTTGTTGCAGTTGGCGGTGGCGTTTTGCATATTATTATATTCAAATAAAAATTGTACTTCAAAAAATCGAGAAAAGATCAAAATGGTATCTAACGAGCTTGGAAAACAACTGCACGATCGGGCCACCCGCGGAGATGCGTTGTCGCCGGACGAAAAAGCACAACTTGAAGAGTGGTACAAAACCCAAGATCGTGATGAATTGGCCGTATTGGGTTTGTCGGCGACAGTAAAAAAAGTAAAATCGCTGCAAACTCAAGTTGATGTGACATTGGCGCAACTGACGACTATAACCAGCCGAATAAAAAAAATTACCGAAGAGAACGAGGCCCTCCGTCGTGAAATTACCGCTCTCAGCCGCCAATTGGCACAAAGATTAATGCCTGAAACGGTATAACGATGGACGCCTCTATCCGCGAACAAGTTCGGCAACGCGCCAACTTTGCTTGCGAATTCTGCGGTATCAGCGAGACCGACGCCGGTGGCCAACTTACGATTGACCATTACCAACCAAAAGGAAAAGGTGGTGACGATGGTCTTGATAATCTGATTTATTGTTGCGCTCGCTGCAATCAGTACAAACTTGATTATTGGCCGAATAGACCGAATGATCCGCCGTTATGGAATCCACGCCAAGAGATAGCCTCGCAGCATTTTCTCGAACTTGCAGATGGAATCTTCCACCCTTTAACAACGACCGGAGCTTTTACTCTGCAGCGCCTGCGCCTCAATCGCCCGCCGCTTGTTACGCATCGTCTGCGCAAACACCAAGAGGCGGAAAGAGCACGTTTGCTGACGCAATATCGGGATTTGGCGAGATTAGCCGAACAATTGCTAACCCAACAAACTAAGCTGATGGAAGAACAACAACGGCTTCTAAAAGAACAGAGGAGATTATTACAACTTCTTCTCGGTATCGAATAAAACACCAATTTCCGCTATAGGCAATGCGTTGAAGCCGCTTTGATTTTTTATGAAAGTTCTGCTCATCCAACCTCCGGTCGAGGACTTCTACCAAACCACCATCCGCACCCTGCCGGTGGGATTGCTTTATCTTGCGGCCTCTTTAAAACAAGCTGGTGTAGAAGTTGAGATTCTCGATTGCCAGGCAACGGAAAAAAAACAGCCCATCGAGGTGCCGCCGGAGTTTGCTTATCTCAAGCGCTATTATCGGCCTGGTAATTTGAGTCCGTTCAAACTCTTCAGTCACTACCGGCACTATGGCTTGCCGTGGAATGAAATTCGCGAGCGTATTCGTGCGGCGCAGGCGGAGGTGGTTGGTGTCTCATCACTGTTCACGCCGTTTTATCGCGAAGCTTTGCGCGTGGCGGCGATTGCCAAAGAGTTGGATCCGGTGCGGCCGGTCATTATGGGCGGCGCGCATGTCAATGCTTGTCCCGAGCAAGTGCTCTCTGATCCCAACGTCGATTTTGTTTTGCTCGGCGAAGGCGAGCGCACGTTGCCGGAACTCGTTGCGGCGCTCAACGATGGCAGAATGTCGGCAGTCGATTCGATTTGTGGCATCGGATATAAAACCAATGGCAAGCTGCATCTACCCGAACATGGCGATCTCATCGAAGACATCGAAACGCTGCCTTTTCCTGCGCGCGAGTTGATTGATCCCGCGCGTTACACACTTGGCGGCAAACGTTTAACGATGTTGGTGACCAGTCGTGGCTGTCCCTACCACTGCACGTTTTGCTCGATCTTCCTCACTGCCGGCCGGCAATTTCGCACACGCTCGATCAACAGCGTCATTGATGAGATGAAGCTCTGCCGCGAGCGCTTTGGCACGGAGATTTTTGATATTGAAGACGACAATTTTAGTTTCGATCAAAAACGCGCGGCAAAAATTCTCGCGGCGATTCGCGAAGAGTTTGGCGAGAGGCAAATCGAGCTTCTGGCGATGAACGGCATTTCGGCGGCCAATATTAGCGAGCCACTGGTGGAAGAGATGAAGCGTACCGGCTTCCGCGCGCTCAATCTCGCATTGGTGACGAGCGACAAGCAGCAACAACGCGCCACCAAACGTCCTGGCTCCACCAGTCACTTCGACCGCGTCGTAGAAAAGGCTGCGGAACTCGGCATGGAAATGGTGAACTATGTCATTCTCGGCTTGCCGGATTCAACTATTGAAGAGATGCTCGATTCCATCATTCATCTCATGCAGCGCCCTGTGCTCATTGGCCCGAGCGTGTTTTACGCCACGCCTGGCACGGAGAGTTACCGGCAATGCCTCGAACGCGGCCTCCTCCCTTCTTCCGAGCTGGCGCTGCAACGCTCCACCTGCTTTCCGGTGGAAACGCCGCAATTTTCCCGCCGCGATCTTGTTACGCTTTTTCGCATTACGCGTTTTTTAAATTTCATCAAATCGCGTTTGGACGCACAGCCGCGTGGCATAGGAGAATTTGATCTCGAAGAGTTGTTGGCTTCTCCGAATACTCCTGATTTTGTTCCGCAGGCTGGTGCAACTTATAGTTTCTCGTGCAAGCTCACTGAAGCTGAAATTGGCGGATGGTTGGCGCAGGCGTTTTTGCTTGAAGGGCAGTTTCTCGGAATGCGACTGGTGCGACGCGAGAAAGAGAAAGTAGCCTATCAGGTTTTTGAGGAAGAAACATCACCGTATGTAACGAGACAGTTCTTAGAAAAAGCAATGGCGGGAGAAGTCCTTGGCGTCAAACAGGCAAGAGCTGTAACGCGATTGATGGCGCCCTGCCTTGTCAGCTTTCCACTGATTGCAGATGCCCATGATCAACAGGATTTAAGCACGGAGCCGATTTATGCTCGGAATCGTTGACAGGATTTTGACCCAGCTCACGGGTTTTGATTTTTGGTTCGTCTTGGGTTTACTGGCCATCGGGTTGGGCGGCGTTTATTATTTTGGTCAAACCATAGAAGATAGCAACAAAAAGGCCAAATTCCAGCTTTTGTTTGTCGGCGCGCTTTTCCTGATTGGCGTATTCGAGATTATGATTCACCAGCTCTTCTTTTCGCCGTTTTACATTTTCCCGCGCGATACGACCGGTGTTCTCATCCTGCGCATCGAAGGCGATGACGCGCAAAATTCTTTGCAACGTGATTTGTTGCGCACGGTGAATACCGCGCTCGGTGAAGAGGCCACCAGTTTCAAGATCGAAGTGCGCCCGCACAACAAAACCGTGTCGGAAGACCTGGGGTTGGCGCAGGCGCATCAACAGGCGCGCCGGTTCGGCAAGAACAGCAATGCAAAGTTGGTCATTTGGGGAGCACAGGTTGGTGATGAAAAATTCCATCCGCGTATGACGGTGGTGGACGACCGGCCCCGTGCCGCCAAGTTAGCCGATCGCACGATGACGGCACAAAATCTCAGTGAAGTTAATTTAACGGCGGAATCGGTTAATGATCCGATTTATGTCACCCACTTCGTGGCCGGTTATATTCTTTTTGATCGCGAGGATTTCGCCGCAGCATTGGCGCATTTCAAAGCGGTGCTGGCGCAGCCGGGGGCCAGTGCTGTCGAATTAAATGAGATTCGATATTACGCCGGAAAGTGCCATCAGTATCTGGCGAAAGGCCAGAGGGAGAGCGCCTCGCATTTGCAGCAAGCCATCGCATATTATGACACGGTCCTCGGACTTTATACAAAACAAAGTTCTCCTGAAAAATGGGCGATTGTCCAGCACAATTTGGGCAACGCTTATTGGTTATTGCCCACGGGCAATCGCACTCAAAATCTGCAACAGGCGATTGGCGCTTATGAGGCGTCATTGCGCGTTTTCACGGAGAAGGCTTCTCCAGTGAACTGGGCTACACTTCAGAACAGTCTGGGCAACGCTTATGCGGATCTGCCCATCGGTGACCTAAGCCAAAATCTGCAAAAGGCCATCGCCGCTTATAACGCCGCGTTGCGAGTCTATAACGAGAAAGACTATGCGGTGGATTGGGCGGGCGTGCAGAACAATTTGGGTGTCGCTTATTTGAAATTGCCCACCGGCGACCACAGCCGAAATTTGCAGAACGCCATTGCCGCCTTTGAAACCGCTTTGAAAATTTACACTGAAAAAGAATTTCCGGCGGACTGGGCCATGACACAGAACA
>JBOHQZ010000197.1:0-9144 GCA_050732275.1 bacterium | reverse complement strand
CCGTAAAATTTACTGCCGTCGTATTCGAGGGTGAGCTTGTAGTTGAGCATTTTTAACCGATCTAAAGATGCGGCTCAGGTCATGAGACGCTCGCAGGCGAAAGTTATCGCCACACAAGCAAGCACACCTCCAGCCATCCACAAATCCCGCCTCCCAAAACGCATCTCCCGAAAAGGGACTCTGCCGGTGCTGCCGCGATAGCACCTTGCTTCCATCGCAATCGCCAAATCGTCGGCGCGATGAAACGTCGCTACCATGAGAGGCACCAGCAACGGCACCAAAGCTTGCACGCGCGCCAGCAGCGAGCCGGAGAAATGCGCACCGCGCGAGAGCTGTGCGCGATGAATTCGCTCCGCCTCGTCGATGATCGTTGGCACGAAACGCAGCGCCAAAGTCGTCATGAACGCCAACTCGTGAACCGGCACGCGCCAGCGCTGCAACGGCTTGAACAAATGCTCAATCCCATCGGTCAAGTCCGTGGGCACGGTGGTAAATGAGAGCACGCCGGTTACGACAATCAGTAGCGCCAAACGTAGCGAATACTTAATTCCCATGAGCGCACCGGCCCATGAAATGGAAATGCCCCACACCCGAAACCGGGGGTCCGTGCCAGCGTTATTCAAACTTTGTGCTTCGGCATTTAAACCGGGACTCAATGCGTGCAAAGCCATCGTGATCGCAAAAAGCCACAGGAAGGCGCGCAAATTGCGCAAAAATATTCGCGGCGGCAATTGGGTGCGTTGCACGACCACGGCCAACGTCAGGATCCAGAAAACCAGGGCAGGCCAGGATTCCACCCACATCAGCAATGACATTACCGAAACGCTCGCCAGCAACTTTAGTCGCGGATCAAGTTGGTGCAAGCTCGATTGTCCAGGAAAATACTGCCCAAGTGTGAGCCGGCGACTAATAAGCGGCCGCCTGCCCCGCCTTGGGGGAACGCCCGGAGATTTTATCATAAAATTTGGCCCATACCCCGATTTGAGGCAAATGCTTTGACAAATCCAGGGTGTAACCTCATGGTCTGGCGTATTTTGACGTTTCAATATAAGAATTTTTTCGGCAAAATCAAACAAAAAACTCACGGCAAAAGGCGCTTAATAAATCTTATAACCATTATTTTTCACTTGACTTTTTGCCAGATTCATGATATTTTGACAATCGTTTAATAATCGCTGCGTCTTCATGTCGATAAAATCTTTTTTATTAAATACTTACTGCGAAAGAAACCTGCTGGTACCTCGGTTGTCTTCCGCAACACCAATACATTAACGGTAACGGTCGAATCCCCTGCTTCCATATAAGTGGCAACAAGAAGTTTTTCCTCATTAAAATTATTATCAAAATTAAAATTATTATCAAATCCAAATCGCGATGGAACAATGAGAAGCTAACTTGACAGAGAGGGAGGTTCAGCATGGCAGAAGCAAAAGCGGCAGAAACCAAATTCAAACCCTACATTCCGGCAGATCAAGCGCCGCCGGAGTTTACCGCCAAAGCCATCATTCTTGGCGCGATCTTCGGTATCATCTTCGGCGCGGCAACGGTGTATCTCGCTCTCAAAGCCGGTTTGACGGTCTCGGCGTCGATCCCGATTGCCGTGCTGTCGATTGCGGTGTTCAAGCGTCTCGGCAAGTCCACCATCCTCGAGAACAACATCGTGCAAACCATCGGCTCTGCCGGCGAGTCGGTGGCCGCCGGCGTGGCCTTCACGATTCCCGCCCTGATCTTTCTCACCGCCGGCGAAGGCTACTTCACCTATTTCAACATTTTTACACTGGCGCTCGTGGGCGGAACATTAGGGGTGCTCTTCATGGTGCCGTTGCGGCGCTCGCTCATCGTCAAAGAACACGGTGTGCTGCCCTATCCCGAAGGCACCGCCTGCGCCGAAGTGCTGGTCGCCGGCGAAAGAGGCGGCTCGATGGCGGGCAAAGTTTTTGCCGGTTTGGGCGTCGCCTTTCTCTACAAATCGGTGATGAGCATTCTAGGCCTCTGGAAGGAGCAGCCGGTTTATCGCCTTGGACATGAGTCTTCATTTCCTAACGCGAGCGTGAGCGCGGAAATTACGCCGGAATATCTCGGCGTCGGTTATATCATCGGCCCGCGCATCGCCGGCGTTTTGGTCGCTGGCGGCGTGCTGTCTTATCTGGTGTTGATTCCGCTCATCACTTTCATCGGTGACAAACTTCCCGATATTCTCAAGCCCGGCGCCGGATTCATCAGAGACATGTCGCCTTCGGAAATTCGCCTGGGTTATGTTCGCTACATCGGCGCCGGCGCGGTGGCAGCAGCCGGGTTGATCACTCTCATTCGCACCTTGCCGACGATCATCTCGGCATTCCGCGAAAGCTTCAAGAGCTTGAAAGATGTCAAAGCCGGCATAACGCAGGTGCGCACCGAGCGCGATATTCCAATTACCTACGTGATCGCCGGCTCGTTGGCGCTGATATTGATCGTCGCGCTTTTGCCCCAGCTTCCGGGAACGTTTCCCGGCACTCTGTTCATGGGACTTTTGGTGGTCATCTTCGGTTTTTTCTTTGTTACCGTCAGCTCGCGCATCGTCGGCATCATTGGCACCTCGTCGAACCCGATTTCAGGAATGACCATCGCAACATTGATGGCAACATGCTTGATCTTCGTTAGCCTCGGCTGGACGGGCGATATCTATCAATCATTGGCACTGTCGGTCGGCGGCATCGTTTGCATTGCCGCGGCAAATGCCGGCGCGACCAGCCAGGATTTGAAAACCGGTTATATCGTTGGCGCTACGCCGGTTTATCAGCAAATTGGTTTTATCATCGGCGTCGCCGCTTCGACGCTGGTCATCGGCTTGACGCTGCAAGCGCTCGACGCCTCGATGAAATTTCAAGGCGTCGCGCATGCCATCGGCTCAGAAAAACTTCCAGCTCCGCAGGCGACTTTGATGGCGACAATTATTCAAGGTTTGCTGGCGCAAGACCTGCCGTGGGCTTTGGTGTTCGTTGGCATGTTCATTTCCGTGGTCATCGAGCTGTGCGGCGTGCGCTCGTTGTCTTTCGCGGTCGGAGCGTACTTGCCGCTTTCCACCACGGCGCCGATCTTCGTCGGCGGCATGATGAAAGTTTTGGCGGATAAAATCACCGGCCAAAAAGAAGAATCCGAAGTCAGCTCCGGCATGCTCTACAGCACCGGCTTGGTGGCCGGTGGCTCGCTCACCGGCGTGTTGATTGCTTTGCTCAATGGCGTTGAAACCACCAACGCACAAGGGCAGTCGATATCTCTCATTCAATCCATTCTGGATGCGGTCGGTGTACACGGCTGGCAAAATTTAGGCGGCTGGGCCGATCTGATTGGCTTGATCTTTTTCAGCGGGCTGTGCTTTTTGCTGATAAGAGCAGCGCGCGAGAAGCTGGAAGTCTGAGGAGGGAGCGAATGGAGCGAAGTCCGACTTGCGCAGAACGGTTTTTTAATTTTTTAGAATCCCGCAGCGCAAGTCGGACTTCACTATTCACTATTTAACAAAACTCGCTTGGTCGAACATGCTGAACGTATTGTGGGATACTCGCGGTTATTTTTTTTGGCTGATGGTGGTTTCGTTATTCTGCTGGATTCTAGAGCGCCTCGCGCCGTGGCGGCCGCAACAGAAAGCGTTTCGCCGGCAAATTGGGCAGGATTTTTTCTGGCTGGTTTTCAACGGCCATTATGCCGGCGTGGCGATTGCCTTTGTGAGCAGTTGGCTGATTCAGCAGCTCAATCCCCTCTTGGGAAAATGGAGCGTGCCCTCGCCGGAGTCGATTCAGCTTTTGGCCGGTAGTCCGTGGTTAGTGCAGTTCGCCGTTTTTCTCGTGCTCAAAGATTTTCTCGAATACCTCGTTCACAACCTGCTCCATCGCGTGCCCGTGCTGTGGGAATTTCACAAGCTCCATCACAGCATCGAAGAGCTGGATTGGATCGGCAATATGCGTTTTCACTGGATGGAGATCGTGGTTTACAAAGCGTTGACATTTCTGCCGCTGGTGATGCTCGGCGTCAACGGCACCGTCATCTTGTGGATCGCGATCGTGTCGACGATCATCGGCCATCTCAATCATTCTAATTTAAATTTTCATTGGGGACCGCTGCGCTACGTGATCAACTCGCCACGCATGCATGTTTGGCATCACGATGTGATTTTGCGCGGCCAACATGGCAAGAATTTTGGCGTTGTCTTTTGTCTGTGGGATTGGCTCTTTGGCACGGCGTATCTGCCGGCGGACAAAGAGCAGCCCGAACACCTCGGCTTTGAAAGCATGGACAAATTTCCTCAAGGCCTGTTGCCACGACTGATCTATCCTTTATTTAAAAAATCGGCAGCTATTCAGATGCATAATGAAAGGCAAAACAATTCAGGGCAAAACCATTAAAGCTTTTAATAGTTTTGCCCCTACGGGCGCAGCCAAATCGTTTTGCCTTTTTTAAATCAACCATTCTTCATGAACTTTTTGAGGAGTACGTTATGCGAAAGATGTTTGTGGTGATGGTGATTGCCGGTCTTTTGATGAGCTTAATTGGGTGTGAGCAGAAAGCGCCCGCGCCCAATCCGGTCGAGCGCGGCAAGTATCTCGTCACCATCGGCGGTTGCCATGATTGTCACACGCCGAAATAGATGGGCGCCAGCGGCGTGCCGGAGCCGGTTATGACGAGCATGCTCTCCGGGCATCCGGCCGAGGCGCCATATCCAACCTGGAAGCCCGAAGATTTGCAAATGAACAACGCGATGGCATCCACGAATATGATGCTGACCGCGTGGGCCGGCCCTTGGGGCGTCAGCTTCGCCATCAACCTCACACCGGACAATGAAACCGGTCTCGGCGAATGGACGGAGGAAGCGTTTATTCAAAGCATGCGCACCGGCAAGCATCAGGGGCAGCCGAACGGCCGCGATATTTTGCCGCCGATGCCCTGGCCAAGCATCAAGGAAATGACGGACGAGGATCTCAAAGCGGCCTGGGCTTTTATGCGCAGCATTCCGCCGGTCAAAAATCAAGTGCCGCTGCCGGTGCCGCCGAGCATGCCGCCTCCACAGGGCGACTAAAAGGCAAACTAATTTAGCTCACGGAATGGAACTCACACGGAAATAAAAATTTTTTACAATTCATTTCCGTGAGCTGTTCCCTACGGGCGCAGCCACTTCCGTGAGCGAATATTTTTTCGTTGCAGTTCCCTTTTCGTTGCAGATCATTCTTTAAGCACAAAATTTAATGTCTCACCGCACGTGGTTGAATTGGTTGCGCCTGTCATTCGCCATTCTGATTTTTTCTCTTTCCCTATTGTCCGTCTTTCCGGCGCCGACTAATTTTTTTTGGAAGCTGGCGATTGGAGCAACGGAATGGGGCCATGTTCTCGCTGCGATGGCTCTAATCACATTGCTGCCCGGCTGGCGGCGCTCACAAAAAGGTTGGATTGCCGGTGTATTTGGTATCGTCGCAATACTCGCTTTGACCCCACTCATCCGCGCGGCGTTCACAGCCCGCCAACTTCCCAGCCAACTTCACGCTGCTTTTGGTGAAACCACATTGCTTGCAAACAATCATGCTTCCGTTCGTTCGCAGCCTTTGGTTGCCATTGACCTTCTGCGCGGCGTCGATTCACCAGAGGTTAACTTTAAAAGTTTGGCGTATTCCGAGGCCGATGGCCAAACGCTTCATCTCGACCTTTATCAACCGCGTTCATCGCCTCGACCCGCCCCATGTGTGATCGTCATTCACGGCGGCTCATGGCGCAGCGGCGATAGCAAACAGCTTGCGCCGCTCAACACCTATCTCGCGGCACGAGGCTATGCCGTCGCCGCGCTCAATTACCGCCTCGCCCCGCGTTGGCGTTTTCCTGCGGCGCGCGACGATGTGATTGCGGCGCTAAATTATCTCGAAACGCATGCGGACTCACTTCACCTCGATCCACAAAGATTCGTTCTCCTCGGCCGCTCTGCCGGCGGCCAGTTGGCGTTGCTCGTGGCTTATACGCAACATGCTCCGTCGATTCGCGGCGTGGTGTCGTTCTATGGACCGACCGATATGCATTGGAGTTGGGCCCATCCCGGCAATCCACTCGTCATTGACACGCACGACATTTTCAAGGCGTATCTCGGCGGCAGCCCGCAAGAATTTCCGGCGAATTACGATGCCGCCTCGCCGATTCGATTCGTCGACGCTTTGACGCCTCCGACTTTGCTGATTCACGGCGGCCGCGACGAACTGGTCTCGCCGCGTCACAGCGAACGACTCGCCGAGCGTTTGGTAGAAGTTGGGGTTCCTCATTTCATTTTGAAATTGCCTTGGGCAACCCATGCCGGCGATTTCAATTTCAGTGGGCCGTTTGGGCAGATCAGCACGTATGCGATTGAGCGATTTCTGATGGCGGTGATGCAATAGTACCAAACAACACTTTGCCATGAAGAATACAAATCCCAGACGAGCCGCAACCAAAAAGATCGCTCACGGAATGGAACTCTCACGGAATTTTTCATCTTTTTTCCGTGAGAGTTCACTTCCGTGAGCCAAAAATCTTTGTTTTTTCTGCAAACATTTCACTTTTAAAGAGACTATGCCAAGCAATGAGTATCATTTTATCACACATTGGCGCGTTGCGGGCACGGCGGAAGAAGTGTACGACATCCTCAGCAATGCAACGGATTTGGCGCGATGGTGGCCGGCGGTTTATTTGGACGTGCAAGTGTTGAACCCCGGCGAAAAAAACGGCGTGGGGAAAATCGTCAGCCTTTACACCAAAGGCTGGCTTCCTTATACGTTGCGCTGGCAATTTCGTGTCACGGAGGTGGATCGGCCCGCCGGATTTTCCCTGGAAGCGTGGGGCGATTTTACCGGCGGCGGCATCTGGAAATTAGTGCAAGATGGAGATTCGGTGAATGTCACATACGATTGGAAAATTCGCGCCGACAAAA
Organism: bacterium; assembly: GCA_050732275.1. Classification (GTDB taxonomy): domain Bacteria; phylum Zhuqueibacterota; class Zhuqueibacteria; order Zhuqueibacterales; family Zhuqueibacteraceae; genus Zhuqueibacter. Next base: position 2,225 of record JBOHQZ010000197.1, on the reverse strand, counting down.
CCTTGTTGCGTCATCTGTCATGGGCGCTCAAACCCATATTTGCCGCCAACCATCGCTGGGCCATGGCCAAAGGCGAAGAGAGTTTGAAAGTGGAAATTGAACGGCGGCGTGCCCCAAATGCAATCGGCGCGAAGCAACCACCGGGGCCGACGTTTCCCCACAACTGGCGATACAGAAGGCGCTTGCGCGTGAATGACAATGACGCTAATCATGCATCAGTTTGATTCTCGGTCGTTATAAATTTTAATGAAAGATGGTTTGCTGTTTGGGGCCGTCAAAAGTTACTTTGCATTGATTCAATAATTCCCAACCCAATGTGGACGAGCCGCAATCAGAGGGGGAAAAAATTCTCCGCCGAACTTCACCGAAGTCACCGAGTGTCGCCGAATAAAAATCTTTTCGGCGAATCTCGGTGTATTCGGTGTTCATCGGCGGGAGATTTTTTTTGCTATTCCTGCAAAGATTTCACTTTAAAGAAACTAAAAGACGCTCCGGTTCGGAAGCAGGATATATGCTTGCTGTGGATGAAAATTTTCTACGTCGTTTGGTGACAATTACTTTATCTTCATCACCGACTTTGTTGGTATATGCATATCCATCATCTTGTATTGCCTCGTCTGCTATTGAAATGAGATCGTCCCCAACTGCGACGACACGGCCTTTATGGACAGCTACCCATTTGCCCCGGTATTTTGCCACGAGCTCATCCCGCATGCTCCAATATGCTTCTTTGTCGATATCGAAGCCTTCCTGAATCTCAGTCAAATTGAGAGTATTCATAAGCCTGGATCTCCAGTTTACTTGTAGCTTTATAAAAGTTAAGTAACCGATTGTTCAAAATCAAGAGGCGACAGACGAGGCCGTCGGCGTTACCCTGCGGGCGTAGCTTCCACCACCGCATTATAATTCGGAATGCCGCACACCGGATCGCAAACGCCGCGGCGGATGAGATGATTGCCTTCCGGCCAATGCACCTGCAAGTTGCCCGGACGGATCGGCACGATCTTCACCCGGCCATGAAACTCACCGAGAGCATTTTTCAACACCAGCGGATCGCCTTCGCGCAGTCCCAAATCTTTCGCATCTTCCGGACTTATGAACACATCGTCGCGCCTACCGCCGGTGAGCGGATCGTATTCCGACTGCACCATCGAATTGAATTGTTTGCCGCGGCGAGTCGTGACAAAAAATTGGCCGTTCGCCAACTTTCGTTCCGGCGGCGCCAGCGCAACAAAATGCGCTTTGCCATCCGCGGTCTTGAAATGCGGCCCATCGCAAAGACGAATCCCGCCCCATTGCACTGCATCCCCCTTCTTTTTGAGATATTGAATACCGATATAAAACGGCACGGCTTTGGCGATCTCGTCGCGAATCTGTTGCGCGTTGTCAAAATGAATTTGGACTCGACGCTCCGGATAGACATGCTCGGCCAGCTCCATGAAAATCTCCCATTCGGCTTTCGCCTCGCCAATGCGCCGGCCCGGAATTTCGGGAGAAAAATAAATCATGCGCTCCGTCGAAGTCTCGGTGCCGCCGCCGCGCTGCTCGTAACGAGTTTGTGCCGGCAACAAAATCACCGTCTCCGCCGGATCGAGCAACATCTGCGGCGACAGCACGATGTCCTGGTGCACGCGCAGCGGCACGCGCTGCAACGCCTCGCGCACGAAATCCGGTTCCGGCAGTGTCTCTAAAAAATTGCCGCCGGCAGAATAGAGCATGTCGATCTTCCCTTCGTGCGCAGCATTGATCATTTCCACAGCATTCAATCCTTTTAGAGTCGGCACCGGAAATCCCCACAGCTTCTCGAAATGCTTGGCATTCTCTTCGTTGACCGACCTACCGCCGGGAAATTGGTTCGGCACGCAACCGACTTCTGCGCCGCCCTGCACGCCGCTGTGGCCGCGAATCGCCATCAGCCCATTTTTCGGGCGGCCAATGAAACCGCGCGAGAGACAGAGATTGATGATCGCTTTCACATTCTCGACGCCGTGGGTGTGTTGCGTAATGCCCATGCTCCAAATAAAAATCCCGCTTTGGACTTTGGCCAGCATCTCCGCGAAGCGCAACATTTCTTGCTGCGAGCTGCCGGAGGATTTTTCGAGCATTTCCCACGACTGTTCTACGAGCGCCTCTTTCAACTCATCAAAACCGGTGCAGTGGTCACGAATAAATTTGGCGTCAATCCAATCGCGCTCGATCAATGTTTTCACCACGCCGTTCAGAAA